>JAGLNB010000001.1 GCA_023139715.1 Planctomycetota bacterium
AGCTCTTGAGACAATCACACTCATCGCATAATTGAGGTAGGAAACTTTTAATTCATCGAGAATACGCATATCCTCAAAGCGTTCCTGTAGCAGATTAGCTTCATCCATATATTGTAATGTCCTTAAAAATTGACTTCGTACACGGTTAAGATACTTGTAATCAGCGACAAAGTCAAGAATTGAACTGCCAATTTAAGCCGTTTTGCCCACCGAAATACAGTTTTAAAATTTGTTTGCCTATATTTGGTGCAACAGTTAGTATGTCGGGTCATAGATAACAAAGGTCAGTTCAAAGGAGATTAGGATGATATCAAAAAAACACGCAAAGGTTTTAATTTTCACATTTTTATTATTAATTTCAGTTTTTATTGCTAGCGCATCCATAGCAGCAGAAAAAACCATCTACTTAAATTCTCAGGCACCGGTTGAGGATAGGATTGAGGATTTGATTTCCAGAATGACGCTTGAGGAAAAGATAAAGCAGCTTGGCGGTGATGAAACGAGGATGTCAACGCTTGACAATGAGCGGCTCGGCATACCCGGCTTCAAAATGGCTGATGGCCCTCACGGCGTTAGCTACGGTAAAGCGACCTGTTTTCCCGGCTCACTTGGCCAGGCGTGCAGCTGGGATACTGATTTGATTTCCCGAATTGGCCAGGCGCTTGGCAGGGAATTTCGAGGCAAAGGCCGCTATGTAGGACTTGGCCCCTGCATAAATATCATCAGGGATCCAAGAGGCGGCAGAAGTTTTGAGACTATGGGCGAAGATCCATACCTTACCTCTCAACTTGCAGTTGCCTACATAAAAGGTCTGCAAAGCCAAAAAGTAATTGCTGTACCTAAACATTATGCCTGCAACAATCAGGAAAACGGGCGAATGAAAAATAATGTCGTAGTAAGTGAAAGGTCTCTTCGCGAGCTTTACCTGCCGGCCTTTCGTGCGTGCATAGAAGATGCCGGTGCAATGGGGATTATGTCTGCCTACAACAAAGTCAACGAGTTGTACTGCTCGGAAAATCCGCACTTACTAACCGACATACTCAAAAATGAATGGGGATTTAAGGGCATCGTTATTTGCGATTGGGGTGCATGCCATTCGACAGCTGCCTCAGCTAATGCCGGCCTTGATGTTGAAATGCCGCATGCCGACTATTTTGGTCAGCAGCTTTTGGATGCCGTTGAAAACTGGGAAGTGCCAGAAGAAACAATCAATGAAGCAGTTCGCAGGGTTTTGCGGGCTAAATTCTGGGCTGGTGTGTTTGAAAATCCGGTCGAGCCGGACGAAAGTGCGGTAAACACACCGCAGCATCAGGCACTGGCACTTGAAGCCGCGAGGAAAGCTATCGTATTATTGAAAAATGAAAAATCAACACTGCCATTGAATAAAAACAAAATTAAAAAAATTGCCCTCATCGGCCCAAATGCGCATGTCGCCAGACCCTGCGGCGGCGGCAGCAGTTACATCACCCCATTTTATGCAGTCTCTGCTCTGGACGGCATAAAAAACAGAGTCGGTGATAATGTCCGAATCGATGTTGTCAGGGGATGCAATATTAATAATGTTCAGGATTCGTTTCATACTATCAAACTTTTCAGGCCAACGAATGCAACCGCAGACGAATCCGGCCTGCTTGGCGAATACTACAACAATATATATCTAAGCGGTGAACCGACCGTCAGAAAAATTGACGCAACGGTCGATTTTGACTGGGGCGTAGATTCGCCGTCTGCCAGTATCAACTCAGATGGCTTTTCCGTAAGGTGGACTGGAAAACTCACTCCTGAAAAAACCGGCGAGTATGAACTTGCAGCAACAAACGATGATGGTTCACGTTTGTTTCTGGATGACAAACTGCTCATCGACGACTGGACCGATCATGGCACAGAAACTCATTCTGTAAAAGTTACTCTCGAAGCCGGACGTGAATATGACATCCGTTTTGAATATTATGAAAAGTTCGGCGGTGCCGTAGCCAAACTCAGCTGGAATATACCTCAGGAAAAAAAACAGATAAACACCTTTATGGAGGCAAAAAAAGCAGCCGAAGAAGCAGATGTTGCAATAGTAGTTGTCGGCACAACCGCCGAGATAGAAACCGAAGGTCATGACAGAGATACACTGGCCCTGCCCGGCCGACAGGACGAATTGATAAAAGCTGTTTTTGAGGCAAATCCCAAAACAATCGTGGTGCTTATCAGCGGTTCAGCTGCTCTAATGGACAAATGGATAGATAAGGTTCCAGCGGTTCTTGAATGCTGGTTCGGTGGTCAGGAAGCCGGCAATGCCATTGCTGATGTTATTTTTGGCAACTATAATCCATCCGGCAAATTACCGATTACTTTTCCTTTAAGCGAACAGCAGCTGCCGTCATTTGGCAATGATTATGAAACGGCTGGCGAAAGTCGCGGCTACCGCTATTATGAAAAACAAAATCTAAAACCGCTGTTTCCATTCGGCTATGGCCTTAGCTACACTAATTTCAAATACAGTAATTTGAAAGTAAAACCGCAATTATGCAAGCTTTCCGATACTGTAACTGTAAGCGTAGATGTTTCAAACACCGGCAAACGAACAGGCGACGAAATTGTTCAACTTTATGTAGGCGATGTTAAGGCAAGCGTCGAGCGGCCACTGAAAGAACTAAAAGGTTTTAATCGTGTTACGCTTCAACCGGGGCAGACAAAAACAGTAACGTTCACTCTCGGCAGCGATTGCTTTGCCTTTTACGATGTGGATGCGAAAAAATTTGTAACCGAGCCGGGCGCATTTAAAATAATGGCTGGTACAAATTCTGCGGACTACCTGACAGCCGGCCTGGAAATTGTTCCTTAATGGAAAAATAAAGGACAGCTCTGAGGTTTACTTTAATTTGATAGGCAGGCCGTCTTTGTTAGACTGCTCTATGAATATTTTCATATTCTGTAGCAGCACCTCTACCTGCTCGCTATTTTCGAGCAAACTTTCGTAGAGCTTGCCATCGTTGAGAAATCTGGCGATTGTACCCTGACCGTTGTCTATTTTTTCCAGAATAACACTCAGCTGAACTACGGCTTTACTTAGCTCCTGGCTTGTATCGATTCCATGAGCCGAAAATTTCTGAATTTCTTTAAGTGTTTCAGTGGCTTGATTCGAAGCTTCGGAAAGATTAGCCAGCGCTGTTTTGATATTTCCTTTATTTTCATCATCGCCAATAATATCATTTGCGTTTTTGACAAGTTTTGCAAGATCCACCGCCAAATCATTCAATTTTTTCTGAGTTTCTTCAGGAAATAATTCACTGCTAATTCCAACGCAGCCCTGCAAAACACTGCCATCTTTTAAGAACTCCGTTACAGGTTCATTAGCGTCTCCGGCCAAAGCGACAAGTTCTATATAACTGCTGCCGAGACCTCTCGCTATTAATTTTGCCCGAAGGTCTTCTGGAATATCATTGTATCTTTTATCTATACTTACAATAACAGCTGTTTGGTGATAGGATTTATCTGTTTTGAGATTCCGTAGAACTTTCGGCGGTTCAACTTTTGTTACACTTCCAATTTGATAGCCGCAAAATTGGACAGCTGTTTTTTTCTGCACACCTGCAGCTTTCGGAAACCGGATGGTAACTTCAAAAGATTTCCATTTGCTGACAGCTATTGGCAAATCGCCAAATTTGAATACCAGCCAAAATAAAGAGCACAAACCCAAAAACACGAAGAGTCCCACTGCAATATTTCGTTTTCTCTGGATACTTTCGTAATCGTTCACTGCTTGCTTCCTTTCAAATCAGCACAACATTTTTTATCCGGCTCGGCCTTGTAAAAATAATTCCCTTATCGCTCTTAGCGGATAGCCGCTCTTATTTAGTTTTTTCACCAGTTTAATTCTCTCAATACTATTTTCGTCAAACATCCGCCTTGCTGTTGAGGTAATTTTTGTCGGCTCAACCAGCCCCACCATAATATAATATTGCAGAGATTGTCGGGAAATGCCAGCTTTTTTTGCGGCTTGGCCTATCGGCATCAATTTGTTTTTTTGCTCCACAGCTTTGCCCCACGTTCTTTGCTAAACACTAAATTTTATTCACTATGCTCTATTTTTTCAGCAGCAATTTCTACCAAAGCCAAAAATGATGCGTTTATCTGCTGAAAAGTCAGCTTCTTCAAAGTCGGCTTTGTTCCCTTATCTAATTTCGTAAATTTTCGTGAAATCATCAACAAATAATCGAATCCGGCTGGAATTTGCTCCTGATTTAGGCGAAATGCCTCTCTTAGCAGCCGTTTGAGCCGGTTTCGAACAACCGCCCTTTTGTCATACACTTTGCCAACCGAAACACCAAGCCGTGAGTAGCCGCAATCATTTCTCGCTATGTACATTGTGAGCAGTTCATTTCTGAAACTGATTTTATTGGCAAGAACACTTTTGAATTGTTCATTGCTGACAAGCCGTTGTTTTTTTTTAAAGGTCAGCTGTTTCATTGCCGTTCAATCGCTGAAATAACACTAAACTATATTTTTTATACTTTTGAAGTAGCTCCAAGTCCGTACATTCGGTCGGCCTCGCTTTGTTTGGCCAATACTTCTGCACTCAACTGACGATGAACCGCTCGGGCAGTCAGCAAGCCTGAAAGTTTATTTGCCTCCTGCGAGGTAACGACCGGCAGATATTCAACTTCAAATTTTTTCATTTTATCCAGGCCATCTCCCAGCGGAATGTCAGCAGTAATCGTTGCAGCTATCGGCTCGACAATATCAAGCGCCACCAGCCAATCGTTTAGTTCCTGAGTTGCAAACATATTTCTTATGCCGTCAAGCGTAATAGCTCCTATCAAATTTTCATCACTGTCAATAACGCAGTAATAGAAATTTTCAGTAGTACTGACTACTTTAATAACCTCGCTCAAGGATGTTCCCGCTGATAAAATCGGCATTTTTGCATTCATAACATCGCCAACTTTGTACATTTTAATAAGGTCTTCTTCGGTAACATTTAGGCCGAGTTCGCCGGCTTTTCCTGCTCCGATTTTAACTCCAATCGGGCCGACTATCTGAAGTATGAATGCACCGATAATTATAACGAGCAGCATAATCGAACTAATATTTTGGTCAAATTTCTGGCTCGCCATAATTAATAAGCCGACAGCAATCCCGCCCTGCGGATACAGACAAAAGCCGAGATATTTTCTAACAGTTTTAACGGCACCACAGTAAACACTGCCCCAATACGCACCTGCAGTTTTGCCAACCACACTTCCAATCACATATGCAGCTACAAGCAGCCAAATCATTTTTGTAACATTCGAAATATCCAATCTTGCCCCGACAAGAACAAAAAACAACACGTAAATGGGTGCGGAAAAGTTGCGAAGCAGTGAAAAACATGTTTTTGCCTTTTTTGATTTGCTATTTATCAACGTCAACCCAAGAGCCATTGACGAAAGTATCACATCAAGATTCAGCCGTATCGCCATCCCGACAACGAGCAGAGCTGAACTGATTGTGAAAACCAACACTTTTTCATTATCATCGATTCGTTTCAGAATCCAATTCAAAATCCATCCAGCTGCAATTCCCATAGCAAGTGAGCCAACTATTTCATAGAAGGAATGAACAAGTGCAAAAATAAATCCCGTTTCCTGATGGCCGGTAATAACACCTGCAACGCTAACTCCCACCGCATATAATACCAGAGCGAGCGCATCATCGAGAGCGACAATAGCTGTCAGCATAGTTGTCAATGGGCCACGTGCTTTATACTCCCACAACACACTAACCGTCGAAGCCGG
>JAGLNB010000010.1 GCA_023139715.1 Planctomycetota bacterium
TCGTGCGTAACCAGTTTGGCTTTACTTGCGGCAAGCAGAATCGCATCGCCGCTTGAAAAACTTATCAAGGTTAAAATCAGCCATATCGCCGTTGCTATTATAAGGCCGAGCATTCCGCCGCGCGGCCCGAGAAAACCAAGGCCAATCACGAAACCAAGAATCATCAAAACCGCCGCCATCAAAATTAGCAGTAGTATCGAACTTCTCTTATTTGCTCTTATCAGTTCCCACATTGTTTTTTATTCTTTAGTGATTTTATGAATCTAAAAATAGAAACCCCTATAATAGAAAAACTAATTGCAATATATAAACTAACATTTGATATAGCGGAAAGTGGGGCTAAAATTGAGCGATGCTTCCATCTAACGGCTTGCAATGACTCAAAATCTTTCAAGGCTATCCATAAAAAAAGAATGAAACAAACCGTGAATATAGCCAGAACCAATTTACGACTTACCCGTAAATAGTCCATTGCTAATCCTAAAGAAGCTAAAACAACAGCTCCAAGCAGCAGGATAGCGAATAATAAGTAAGTGGTCAAACCGTTAAAATTAAAAAAGTAATATAGCGGCCAGACAAAAGGGAAAGTTCCAATTGCAAGGCAGCCATGTTCATCTCCAGAATTGAAGAATGAAATAATTGTAACTGGTATCCAGATTGTCGGTATTAGCCAGGTGTAAAAAAGTTTTGCTTTCATTTTTTATCCCAGTGTCAAAATTGGACTTTTGGAACTTCTCTCTCAGCGGCGTTTTCAATCTCGAAGAAATCGCGTTTGCCAAAATTGAACATTCCAGCGATTATATTTGAAGGAAACATCTGGATTTTATTATTAAAGAACAGAACCTGGTCATTGTAGCTCTGACGCGAAAATGAAATCCTGTTTTCAGTGCCGGTTAATTCCTCTTGGAGGGCGAGAAAATTCTGGTTGGCTTTCAAGTCGGGATAATTTTCCACTACCAGCATAAAGTTACTAAGTGCCTGGCCAAGGGCACCTTCAGCTTTTGCAGTATCCGAAACATTTTTTGCTCCCATCGCTTTGCTGCGTGCCTCGGTTATAGCTTCAAAAGTTCCGCGTTCGTGCTGCATATAACCTTTGGCTGTTTCGATGAGATTTGGGATAAGATCGTGGCGGCGCTTGAGCTGAACGTCAATTTGCGACCAGCTGTTATCGACCTGATTACGCAGCCGAATAAGGGCGTTGTAAATGCCAGTAACAAAAAGAATCAGCAGAACAACAATAATGGCAGTAATAATTAGTGGTGTTGACATAATTTCACTCCTAAAAATTCTTAACTGTCTTTTAAATTTTTTTTATGGGTTTTGCTGCCGGCCGAATATGTCAGCGAGCAGTTTTTGAACCTTATGATTTTCGTCCAGTTCAGCTCGGTCGAAAATATCCTTTAATTCACCTTTGTCGAACCACAAGCCGTGAGTGCATTTGTCTATTAATAGTTTGGGAGTGGATTCACCAACAATTATTTTTTGCATTTTTTTAAGACAAATGGGACATTTCCGCAGTTTTTCGGCTGATTGCGATTCGATTTTGAAGGAATTCAGCAATTTTTCAGCGAGCTGCGAATTGCCGAGCAGAAGTTCCAGTTCGCCCGCATCCAGCCAGATTCCGCCGCAATCGACGCAATGGTCGATTTCAACGCCGGCCAGCTCAAGAGTGATTACAGCATTTTTGCAAACAGGACAATCCATCGATTTCTCCAGATTTCTCCGTAAAAGTGTTCTGCTAACTGCGATTATATTACGTTCGCCGGCCACTCCGGTCAAGAATTGATTCGAGATAACTATTGACTATTGATTTTTGATAAACCATAATTGATGGCTGAATTATTTGAGGATTTACAGATATGATAATTGATTGCCATACACATATAGATTTTTCCGGCAATGATGCCGCAGCTTCGGGTGACCACATAACAGCCGCTGAACCGGTCGATATTTGCATAGTTTTGGCCAGGCCGGATTCAGATGCTAAGGTCAACAAGAAACTTTCTGAGTATGTCGCAAACAACAAAAATAAAATGATTGGTTTTGCTTTTGCCGAGCCAACCGGGGGCAAAACAAGCGTTAAGTATCTGGATTCGATTACAAATAAACTCGGATTGGCCGGCGTGGTTTTGTATTGCTGCGAATGTGGTTTTCATCCGGCTCACAGCAAAGCGATGCAGCTTTACGAATCAGCTCAGGAACTTGGCTTGCCGATTTTCTTTCACAACGCCCAGGCAATGAATTTGGCGGATGTTCTTGATTATGCTCAGCCGTTTTTGCTCGATGAAATCGCAAGAACATTTCCGGATTTGAAAATTGTTATTGGAATGATGGGTGAGCCGTTTATTGAACAGACATTGCTGATGGCGGCTAAACACAAAAACGTATATGCTGATTTAACGATTAAACCAAATAATATCTGGCAAACTTATAATACTGTTGTGGCTGCACACGAAAGCGGCGTAATGGAAAAACTTTTGTTTGGCAGCGGCTTCCCATTAAGCACCGCAGCTAAATGTATCGAAACATTGCTCGGCTTTAATAAACTTCTTGCGGATACGAATTTGCCAACGGTTCCGCGAGGTGAAATTCAAAATATAGTTCAGCGTAATACGCTTGATGTGCTGGGAATAAAAAAATAGTGCGATACTATAATTAAATTACTATAGTCTGTGGAGATGAGTAGTCGTGCTTTTGGAAGAGCAAAGGGAGAGCTGGGGGACAAGGGGCGGATTTATTCTTGCGGCGGTTGGCTCTGCGGTCGGGCTTGGAAATTTGTGGGGTTTTCCATATAAACTTTACAGTTACGGCGGCGGAGCGTTTTTAATTCCATATATTATAGCAATGTTTCTTGTTGGCCTTCCGCTTTTGATTCTTGAATTCAGTATCGGCCATTACACGCAGCGAGCAGCACCGGACGCATTCAAGCATGCAAATAAACGCTTTGAAGTTGTCGGCTGGTGGGGAATCATTCTTGGCTTTGTTATTATCACTTATTATCCGGTAATTCTTGCATATTGTTTCAGTTTTTTGTGGTACAGCACAAAGGGGATTTTCAATGGCGGACAATTGCCGTGGGCGGGTGTTGGTTTGGAAGGCGTTGCCAACGCTAAAAACTTTTTCTTTAATACTTATCTTGGCTATCACGAAGGCATAGCTCTTGGTGCGATTAGATTCAATATTGTTTGGCCGCTGCTCGTTGCCTGGCTTGCGATGTACTTTTGCATTTTTAAAGGCGTAAAACTGGTTGGCAAAATTGTCTGGCTGACCGTGCCTCTTCCGTGGCTGATGCTGCTGATACTAACCGTTCGCGGCCTGACGCTCGAAGGCAGTATGCAGGGTCTGGCTTATTATCTCGACCCGGTTTGGTCGCAGTTGGCAAGGCCGATTGTATGGCGATACGCATTTGGACAGGTTTTCTTTTCGATGAGTTTGGCGTTTGGCGTAATGATTACCTATGCCAGCTTCCTTCACAGAAAAAGCGACATAAATAATAACGCTGCTATAATTGGACTTGCCGATTTTGCAACCAGCTTTGTAGCCGGCCTTGCTGTTTTTGCTACGCTTGGTGCGATGGCTTTTGTAACACAAAAAGCAGGCAATCCGATTGCCGTTGAAAACGTAGCCGAGGGCGGCCCGTCGCTTGCATTTGTTGCATTTCCTTATGCCTTAGCTCAGTTGCCGTATTCCGCCTGGTTCAGTTTTATTTTCTTTTTTGCTCTCGTTACTTTGGGAATTGATTCGGCTTTTTCCATTACCGAATCTGTTTTGGCAAGCGTAGTTGATAAAACCGGCTGGCCAAGAGCTGTTGTTCTGCCGGTGATGAGTTTTATTGGATTGGGCTTTGGCTTGATTTATATTACGCAAGGCGGCCTGAATTGGCTCGGTAGTATTGATGGATTTGTAAATGGTACGCTTGGAATAGCTTTTCTTGGCTTGCTGGAATGTGTAGTTCTCGGCTGGTTGTGGCGGATTGGAATTTTAAGACGGCACGCAAACAGTCGAAGTGATTGGCAGCTTGGCAGATGGTGGGATTGGCTGATTCGTATTTTAATTCCGGTACTGCTTGGCACACTTTTTTTCTGGCAGCTGTTTGAAGATGTCGGCAGTGATGGCGGATTTTTTAGAGCAGCTGATGGAAAATGGCTCGTACAAAATTGTGTGGGAATTGGGATTTTAATCGCTGCTCCTCTGCTCGCAATCGTTTTAAGTTTGGTCAAAGGCCAAACCGAGACCAGCTCGCAATTATCTAAACAGCCGTTGGAAATTAAAGGCGGTAAAACCGGAGCAATTTGTTTTGTCATTTCGATTGCTGCGATAATTTTATATTTAACGTCAATCAATTTTGAAGTATCGGCTTTGGCAAAAGATATTGCTTTATGGATATTGCTGCTCGTTGGTATTTTTTCGACACTTATTAGTAATTACATTCTCGACAAATGTGATAATTCCAGTTTTGCTGCATCGTGGTTTTCGAGATGGGCCGGCATAATCGGGGTAATAAATGTTAGTTTATTTGCCGCTTCGATTTTGTCTGGCTTGACCGGCAAAATGCAGAACAAAAAAGCGGCGGTTTCTGGCGGCGATTTAAGCGGCGTATCTTATATTATTCTTGCTGTGGTTTTTTTGATTATAGTTGGCGGCCTCGGCTGGTGTTTTTATAAGGCACTTGCTGCTGCAAACTCCAGTAGCGACACCCAGAATTCTGACGAGATGTAATTTACTTCGGCTTGAAACCTTTAACTCTATCAGAAGTGTATTTTTCGCAGGCCTCTTCCAAATCCACATCGTTTATATTGGCCAGCGTGCATAGCCATGCGAAAACGTCGGCAAATTCCTCTTTTTTGTTTTCTGTATCATCACCAGCCAGAGCCGTTGCCAACTCGCCAACCTCTTCGATGAACCACATAAAGGTTCCAGCCGTTCCCCTTGCTCGGTCGGATTTTTCGTAGCGAGTTGAAATCAATTTTTGGAATTCTTTAATCTTCATTTGTCCAATAGAGAACAAATCTTTGTTTTTATTGCAAGAGAATTTTGGCCGGCTGACCCCAAGTTTATTCGGATTTGCAAAAAACTTGACATTTACGAAGTTCTAACATACGATTTTGGTTAGGTTAGAGCAATTTAATTTTTCGTGCTCGCTTTATGCCTATTGCGGCTTCGGCTGGCGGCATCAGATTTGCTCGCAATATTTCAATATTGCTGCGCAATCTTCTTTGCCATTCTTGTCCTCATAACGGCCTAAAGCTGAACAGAAAATATTAAAGTGCTCTAATTCTGTACAAGGAGATAGTTATGTCGCCTCTTAAACCAAGAATAAGCGTTGAATATGTCGAAAATGCGACAATTGTTACTTTTACCGACGAGAAAATCCTCGAAGACAATGACATTGCTGCGCTTCAAGAATCGGTTATGTCCATTATTGAGCCGGCTCAGCATTTGAATCTGATTTTTGACTTTGGCAATGTTCAATTTTTGTCATCAGCGGTTCTTGGACTTTTGATAAGAATCAGCAAAAAAGTTTATGAAAACGACAGCAATTTAATGCTTTGTAATATAAATCCGAAAATTTATGAGATTTTCAAAATAACCCGGCTGACAAAAGTTTTTGATATATACAAAGATGTCAATGCCGCAATTGCGAGTTTGAACCCGGCCGAATAACTATTTTTGATGTGGTATAGGATATGGTTTCCAATAAACCGATTAGCCAGTCAATGATTATCGCAAGCGTACCTTCAGCTGTCTCTGATGTATGCGGGCCGGTTCTTGCTGAGCTTGAAGCGAACAATTTTAGTCAAGAGGATTCATTTGCAGTTCACCTCGCGATTGAAGAGGCCTTTTTGAATGCTGTTCGTCACGGCAATAAAATGGACCCTGCCAAGAAAATTAAAATTGACTATCTAATCGATGCTGATAAAGTCGAGATTTCCATGACCGACGATGGCAGCGGATTTAATCCCAAAGCTGTGCCGGACCCGCGATGCGGCGAAAATCTTTACAAGGCCGGCGGGCGGGGATTGTTTCTCATAGAATCGTATATGGATGTTGTTGAGTTCAATGAACACGGCAATACCGTTAGAATGATAAAATATAAACAGAAAGCCAGTCAATCCAAATGATTAACTCAAAAAGTATCGCCCACCTTTGGCAATCACTTAGCAGTATCAAATTGGCAGCTGCCTGTATTTGTTTATTTATTTTGAGCGGTTGTATCTACACTGATGAGCCGATGCCGAAAATAACCTATGATTATAATACCCAGGTTGCTTCGCCGAAATTTTCTAAACCAATTCCCAAGCCGCAAAATTTTCCGGCAGACTGGAAAAGACACGTCAAATCAGGAAAAAAATGGACGGCTATTGTGATACATCATTCCGGCACAAAAAATGGAAATTCAGCTATTTTTGATAAGTGGCACAGGGAAGGCAATCATTGGGAGGGCGTTGGCTATGATTTTGTCATCGGCAACGGCACTGATAGTCGTGATGGCAAGGTGGAAGTAACTTTTCGTTGGCGCAAGCAGAAGACCGGTGCTCATTGCGGCGGAACGCCCGGGAATTGGGCGAATAGAGAAGCGGTTGGCATTTGCCTTGTCGGCAATTTCAATAATACCGTTCCCTCTTCGCAGCAGATGCAGTCATTGGCTGCGTTGATTAATTTTCTTCACAGCGATTACGGCATACCGAAAAATCGCATTTACGGCCACGGCACAACTCCGGGATGCAATACCGATTGTCCGGGAAGAAATTTTCCGATGGCTAAGCTAAAATCAATGCTCAACTTCTAAATTTTTTAGCAGTTGCCATTTTCGATAAACAAAAAACGACTGCTTTCAAACTCTCAAAAAAAGTCCGATAAATCCACGTTTTATTTGACCTATTATCCTTTTTTCATTAAATCGAGCTGCAAAGGTTAAGTTTGGTGTATGATTATACCGAAAAACAGGCAGGTGCTTTTCGATACTTAATGAAGGAGCTATTGAAATGGACAGATACGATTTGCCTTTCTCTTCTCGTTATATGCTGACCGAAAAGATAGCGAGACATATTTTTGCAAGTCTTCCTCAAAATGATTCGATAGTTGTGATTGTCGATAGAGACGGCAACTATTGGCCGAGCAATTCGGAAAGTTTTTCAGCTTTGAATATCAGCAGTTTTTTCTTACAGCAGATTTGTGCCAAGGTTGACGATTCTACCGAGCCGGTTCTAACGCAGTTTAATGACAGCAGTATTATCGCTGCGCATCTAACTACAGGGCGAACTGATTGCGGATACGTTTTTCTTATTATGCCGAATCGCAGTCCTGAATCGACTCTGGAAAATATTGACCTGCTCGAAATGCTGCTTAGCCAGATTACGCTGATTGCTACGCTTGCCGAAAAAAACAATCTGCTTTATGAACTTGGGCTAAAGCACAGCGATATGTATAATAATAGCGAAGCATTTTAGCGCTGCTGATAATTTGAATTGTTTTTGCGGCCATAATTGCTACAATCTGCTCATGGCTGATTTGCAGAAACAAAATAATAGTTCCCCAAAAAATGACGGCGTATTATTTCGCCTGTTTTCTCTTACGAAATTCCCTGATTTATCTACTCAGCTTATTTTCTGGCTCTTGATAATTGTTGGCGTTGCAGCTGACCTATGGACAAAGGCGGCGGTTTTTAATTTAATTGACAGGCAGGGCAGGATTACCATTATTGACGGTTTTTTTCAGTTTGTTCAGGTTCAAAATCCTGGAGCTGCCTTTGGAATTGCCGTTGGCCAGCGGCCGTTCTTAATTGCAGCTTCGATTCTTGCACTTGTGGTAATTTTTATAGTTTTTCTTTTCAGCGGCAATGAGCATAAAATTCTCTACATTTCGCTTGGCCTTTTTTCAGCTGGTGTGTGTGGCAATCTTTACGACAGGATTTTTAATGACGGCCTGGTTCGTGATTTCATTGATATTGTTTATTGGCCGGGTCGACATTGGCCGGCATTTAATGTGGCAGATAGTATGCTTTGTGTTAGCGTTGGCCTGATGATTATTTCAAATCTTTTTATTGAGAGTCATCATTCTCAAAAACATTCTCAGCAGCATAAATAGGTGTCCCCGCTGCAACGGCAAGTGCGATAGCATCTGATGGCCGCGAATCGATTTTAATTATTTGCTCGTTTTTCTTTAAGTGAATTTCGGCATAAAACGTATTATTTTGCAGGTCGCATATAACCACTTTTTCCACGCCGCCGCTGGTTTTTTCGATTATATCTGCAAGTAAATCGTGTGTCATTGGCCTCTGCGGCTCGATGCCTTTTAATTTACGGTCTATAGCGAAAATTTCAACGATTCCTATAACGATTGGGATAGTGCGCTGGCCGTTTTTTTCTTTTAAGACGATTACCTGCTGGTCGGATGCTTCATTGATGATTATGCGTGACAATTCAACTTCAACATCCATTTTGGCACCGCCGTGTAATTGGTTATTATTTTGTTTTTTTGTTTAGCCCCG
>JAGLNB010000100.1 GCA_023139715.1 Planctomycetota bacterium
CTTGCGAGCGTTGGCCGTTTTGTCTGTTGTGCGACTTGTTTTTGGTTGGCCTGGCGTAGGCGTTAATACTGAAAATTGCGAGAACCATTACTGCCAGCAGTGCAATATCTAATTTTTTTGTCTTCATTTTCTGCTCCTTTCGTTTTTTAAGAGTTTTTGTTTTCGCTTATACAGACGCAGGAGTGCTGGCTTTTATTGCAAAAAAAATTAGTTGCTCCCTCCTTCGCAAGCTACGGAGGGCAAACGTTGATAGTTGTTTGTAATTGATTAGCCCAACCACCTGCCTGTCGCATCGTAGCTTTAGCGAAGATGGATGGCAGGGTTCTGTCATTTCGAGCGCAGTCGAGAAATCTATTTTGTTTAATCGCAGATTATGCTGATTTCACAGATTTTTTTCGGTTCGCCCCATCATCACTCCCTGTAAATTGAGGCATTATAACCCCTGACCAAGTATCCGTCATTCATTTAGCACCTCAGACAAAAGCAAAGTCAGTTTTTGATTGTTGACTGCCGCTCAAAGAAATAGAATGGGAAGCCAGAGATGAAAGGAGTAGTTGCGTCATGGGTTCTAATCTTATACAGTTAGATAAACTCGAAAATAAAAAGTATCTTCATTATCATAGAGGCTTACAGCCAATTCGATAAAGTCGCGATGCTTTGGTCGATATCGGCAAACACAAGAATGCATTCTCTTGACTGTCATGCCAGAAAACAAACTATTTTATATATGGAGGTATATCAACATGCGTGACCTTGTACAAATCTCAGAAACTGGTTTCAAAAAGCTCTATGAGAAACTGAGAGAGCTTGAGAAAGAACGGGCGGTGGTCAGTAAACGGGTTGGTATAGCCCGTGAAGCGGGCGATTTAAAGGAAAACGGTGAATATATTTGCGGCCGTCAGCAACTAGGGTTTATCGATGGGCGCCTGGGTGAATTGAGAGCGCAAATAAACCGTTCAGAAAAAGTTGATTGCACTAACGTTCAATGTGACCGGGCCCTGTTTGGGACCGTTGTGACTTTGTTGGATCTGAATACTCAAGAGAAGGTAACCTATCAATTACTGGGCCCTAACGATGCTGATATTGATACGGGAAGCATTTCAATTCACTCACCAGTAGGAGATGCTATTGTTGGGCTCTCGGTAGGAGACAAGGAGTCAGTAACGATCCCTCGCGGCGAGTTTCATTTTGAGGTAATTAACATTGCAAAATCACAAATTGAGTAGAACTGAAAACTACCAGGATTTCCGAACACAGGGGCCGAGCCTAGGATAAAACAAGGACTGTAAGTAGCCAGGCATTGCAACTGGCCTCCAGCAGCTACCCCCGCTTTTGATTGATTCAAAAAAAAGAGGCCATGAAAAAACTGGTTCATTTTTGACAAAAAATGGATTTTTTTGCTCCTTTTTTGACAAAAATTGACAAAAAACGTTCAAAAACACTCACTTTTTGACTGTTTTTCCCCTGCCTATCTTGCCCAGATTACGCATAGTGATTTACCCCCCTTTGATTTTGGGCTAAAAATGAGGTTCAGCCGAAAAATCGAAGGAAAAAAACCCAAAAAATGCCATATTTTTGAAAAATCCATCCCCCAAACCGAAAATTTTTTTGATGATTTTGATTGAAATTCAATCAATCAGCCCCCTCAACATTCGCTCCAAAAGCTCCATCGGCAAACCCATAACATTCGTCAAACTGCCCTCTATTCTCTCTATAAAATCATCGCCATTTTCAGTTATGCCAAA
>JAGLNB010000101.1 GCA_023139715.1 Planctomycetota bacterium
TGGCATCTGTCAATTCCTTCGGATAAATAATCGTTGTATCACTTTCGACAATTTCAAAACCACTATTTTTTCCAACAATCGCAACAGCTGTTATTACCTTATGCGGGGCACTGAAAATTTTCCTAATAATCCGTTCCGCATCCTTACTATCAGCTGGTTTACCAATTATCTCGCCATTAAAATCGACAACAGTATCAGCACCGAGTACAAAACAATCGCTAAATCTCGCAGAGACATCTTTTGCCTTTGCTAAAGCTAATCGCTTTGCATATTCGGCCGGCTCTATATTTTCAGTTGGAAAAATTGATTCATCAATTTTGGAAACAACAACTTCAAATTTATAGCCGGCTTTGGTTAGTAGCTCTTTCCGCCGAGGTGAAGCGGAAGCAAGAATCAGTTTCGGCTGATGCAGTTTGGTCATAATGGAAATTTTCGAAATCAGGGTTTCAATTTGACGTGATAGACCATTTTTCTGCAGAAAATTTCATATTCCTTTTCGATTTTATCGAAATCATCATCAATGTAATATTCAAACAAAAGCAAACTAACAGCTCGATTCCATTGCACGGTCAGCGGAATATTTCTATCAGCTGCAATTTTTTGGCCGGTTTCATTAAGCGGCCAATTGCCAAACATTCCATCAGAAAGCATTCGCTGAAAATTGCCCAATCTTTTGCCATAGCCGTCTTCACGTAAAAATCTAACCAAGGCATACGCCTGGCTGTAAAAAGCCATCACAGCATCATTTTCATTCATAGCTAATACTTCACCGGGATTTGTAGCTACCAATTCTTTCAATGGTATCATCCGTTTTTTTATCAGTGTTTTTTTAAGTGCAGCAAGCCGATACATATTTTGAGTTGCATCGAAACAAAACATTCCCTGTTTTTCTCCATTGGCTTCAAACATCATAGCAAGGCCTTCGTCGAGCCAGCTCGGCAACCGAAATTTGAAATGCCGGTTGTTGAACTGATGCCAGCCCTCATGTCCCAAAGCGGAAAACGTTCTCTCTCTGCCAATGTTATACGCTACGCACGAGCCGTTCAAATAATATGCACCAGCTTTTATTTTGCAATATATCGGTGCTTGCCGGCCGGCAAAATCCTTCGTGAAATTTTCCCACTGCCAGCGATTTGCAAAAAGATAAACAACAAATCGATTTTGCGTTTCAACCGATTTTGAATGCTGCGAGTTATAGCCGCGATAAGCCGATTCCATAAACGCAGGAATGTCGTAAAGCATTAAGGGTTCAAGAAGCGTCGTAAAAATTTCATAGTGAGCTGTGGTGATTTTTATCCCCTGCCCATATTGATTTCGCCAGGGCTGAATCGATTTGATAGTCGGCAGATTCTTTTGCTGCAAATGCTCAATCATTCCATAAACACTGTTAATCGGCCTTTTCGCAGCCACTTTCGATTGCGATTGTTTTTCCAAACAGCCAGAAACAAAAATACAAAAAACAAAAATGATTGCCAAAACAAATAAGAATTTTTCTTTCACAGTATTCCTTCTTCCTATTCAGATTTTCTTAAACTTTTGGCCGAATACTTCAGCAGTAAATAAATAAACATCAGTTTCCGGCTGCTTCCACGCATCAGCAGTTAGACCAGCTTTGTGTGCGCAGCAATAAGAAAGAAACTCTTCCTTACTCCATCCGGCTTCAGTTGCAACCTGCGGCAAAAAACATCCGCAAGCATCACCGTTTTTAATGTATATTCCGTCAATTCCCAAACGCAAATCAAGCGGATTTTCTGTTAGTTTAAGAGGCGATAAAACCGATATTTCAATGTCAAGTTTTTCAAGTTCGCCAATGCAAATAGGGTCGGCAAAAAAACGCATATCACCCGTAGCTGATGCTTTCGCCATTTCTCTAACCAGTTCAATAAGCGAACAATCGGAAATAAACTGGCCAATACATCCGCGTAAACGGCCATTGTTTTTCAATGTTACAAAGCAGCCGCAATTAGCGTTCAAATCCGGCTCGGCTGATTCGGCCTGCGGCAATTTATCATTATTTATTGCAGCTCTTACCGTATCACGAGCAAGTTTCAAAAGCGTTCGTCTGTTTGCGTCATTCATTTTCTTTTTTTCTAACCAAAAATATGGCCGACTTTTTTCAATGCAAAGACCAGCAATGCAAGAATTATAATAGCTACAATAGTAGCAATGTTAAAATATTTTTCGATGAGCTGACGTGCTTTTTGGCCGAAAATGTAAAACAGTAATGCTTCTCCGCCGAATCGCATCGTGCGGAAAACCAAACTAACGGCCACAAATTTTATCAGCGACACTTTTGCCATTCCGCCAAGCCAGCTAAAGAGCATATACGGCACGGGCGTTAGAGCAGAAATGGAAATCGCCCAGAAATCATATTTTTGATAAAGCTCAAGAGCGCCATGAGCTTTGTCCCCAAGATGAATTGGGCCAAAACTAAGCTGCTCAAAAAAATGTACAACTCTTTCGGGCCCAATCAGCAAGCCAAGCGAAAAAGCTATTGTCCCGCCGAGAACGGAAAACAGCGAACAGATAATTCCGTATTTCAATGAACGTTTTGGTTTGCCGAGACAAAGACCGATTACGAGAACATCAGCTGGAATCGGCACGCAGATGGGTTCCGTGATTGCCAGGACAATCAGAGCCAATACACCGAAGCGCGTATCCGCCCAGCTGACAACCCAGTTATATAAATGTTTGTGCCAATGCCACCATGAAATCTCGTTACTCGCCTGCCCTGAGCTTGTCGAAGGGTTACTCGCCTGCCCTGAGCTTGTCGAAGGGTTGCCCGCCACTTGTATGTCGTTATTCATTATTTAGATATTCCTTTTTAAATACCTGCCCTGAAACACGTAAATGGAGTTAATTTTTATGTTTAGAGAATAAGAATTTGCGGTTATAATGTCAATTGGCAAATCCGCACCTTGAACGAAACACA
>JAGLNB010000102.1 GCA_023139715.1 Planctomycetota bacterium
CCGCAATAAAAAAAGCATGCGAAAAGAGCCAAGAATTATTGATGTAAAACCACATATCAACGCTTTTTACATTTATTGGCAATTGACTATTTTCCATCAATGATTTATCATCTGAAAGTAATGTGATAAAAAACAATTTTTGGCCGGGTCCCATGCAGACGGAATCCGTGAATTTGGTCAGGCGGGGAACCGAGCAGCCATAAGCGAGTGTTTTGTCGTGCCTGGCAAACCCGGCCACCTTTTGATTGATAAACTTTCTATATGTCTTATACGGTACTTGCAAGAAAATACAGGTCGCAAACACTGGACGATGTCATCGGCCAGGACCCCGTCGTTCAAACAATTAAAAATGCTATAAAAACCGATAGAGTTGCACATGCATATCTTTTTTCCGGCACTCGCGGCGTTGGCAAAACAACGATGGCTCGCATATTGGCAAAGGCACTTAACTGCTCAGCTTTTGATAAACCAACCAATCAGCCGTGTTGCAAATGCGAAAGCTGCATAGCCGTAAGCACAGGCGAAGATATTGATGTTATAGAAATCGACGGAGCTTCAAACAACGGCGTAGAAGAAGTTCGTCGGCTCCGTGAAAATGCAATTTATCGGCCGGCAAAATCGAGGTTCAAAATCTATATCATTGACGAAGTGCATATGCTGAGCACCTCAGCTTTTAACGCCCTTTTGAAAATACTCGAAGAGCCCCCTGCTCACGTCAAATTTATCTTTGCCACGACTGAACCAAATAAAGTTCTTGCGACAATACAGTCACGCTGCCAGAGATTCGATTTCAGAAATATAGGCCCAAAACAAATCGCAGCTCAGCTTGAATTCATACTCGAAAAAGAAAAAATAAAATACGAAGACAGCCTAATTCCGCCACTTACAAAAATGGCAAACGGCTCAATGAGAGATGCCCTAAGTTTGCTTGACCGGCTTATAAGCATCGGCATAGAGCCGCTGAATGTTGAACTAATTGAAGAATTTCTCGGCTGCCCAAATAGTGAAAAAATTTATAATCTTGTCGCAGAAATAGCAGACAGTAATCCAGCCGGAGTTCTTGTTGGAATAGA
>JAGLNB010000103.1 GCA_023139715.1 Planctomycetota bacterium
GTGCTGGTTCGACTCCAGTCCCGGGCATTTTGAAATTTAACATTAGTTAAACAAATGCTATGAATCACTGGACGAAATTGAGCATTGAATACGCAAACCAGAGGAGCTATCTCGATGATTTATTTCAGGTTTATCCGACTATTCCAGAAGGAATTCGTGATATTAATGCTGAATTTTGGAAAGGAATAGAAACGGCATTTGAAAAACGAGATAATGCTGTGCTTCTTGAAAATCTTTTGAAACTGGATCTGTTTCCGCTTAAGGATTCTTATGTTGCGTATCTAAAAAGAGATAAGGAATCACTGGGACGCAATCCAGCGACGGTTGCTCGTCTTTGCGGCCGGTTGTATGAGATGGGGCTTGATGAGATTTATTCTCGCTCATCGGAGCCGAAAGAAACAAATCGCCAAATCGGTCCGCTTTTCAAACGCTGGCTTAAAAAGAAATCGTTAGGTATTAAGCCGTTAAAACTCAATGAATTTTTGGAAGTCAAAGGAAATGCTGTTTTAGATGCAAGTGATGCACAAATGATGGCGTTTGCAAGGGAACATCTAAATTACAAGCATAACAAAGGATTGGATTTTATAGGTCGCTTTAATGGAAAATATGTAATTGGCGAGGCGAAATTTCTGACTGATTTTGGCGGGCATCAAAATGCTCAATTCAATGATGCTATTGCCACTATTAAAGCAAAAAATGTTAAAGCGGTTAAAGTCGCTATTCTTGATGGCGTTCTTTACATCAAGAGCAATAATAAAATGCATAAGGATATTACGGGAAAGCTCAAAAGTGAAAATATTTTGAGTTCACTGGTTTTGAGAGAATTTCTCTATCAAATATAATTACTATGCTTATCACTTATGACAATAAAAAGCACAAAGAAAGTGTTCTCGAAAGTTCATCGGGAACAGGATTAAAAGTTATTTCCGGTAAGGGAGCAAAAAATAAGCTCATTTGCGGCGACAATTTGTCTGCCCTTAAAATGCTGCTTGACGATTATGCAGGTAAAGTTGATTTAATTTATATCGACCCGCCGTTTGCAACTAATGGACATTTCAAAATTAGCAAGGAACGTGCAAATACTATCAGTTGCTGCAGCACAGATGCTATCGCTTATAGTGATACGCTTGTTGGTGCAGATTTTCTGGAATTTTTGAGGCAGCGTCTGATTTTTCTGCGAGAACTTTTGTCTGAATGTGGTTCAATCTATCTTCACATTGACTGTAAAATTGGACATTATGTAAAGCTCGTAATGGATGAGGTTTTTGGCTGCAAAAACTTTCGTAATGATATTACTCGTATCAAGTGCAACCCAAAAAATTTTCATCGCAGGGCATACGGCAACATCAAGGATTTAATACTTTTCTATTCTAAATCAAAAAATTCAATTTGGAATGACCCACGTTTGCCGTTTTCACAGGCAGATCAGGAACGTTTATTTAAGAAGTTCGAGAATGGACGGCGGTATACAACAATTCCACTTCACGCACCTGGTGAAACTTCAAACGGCAACACAGGAAAAGAGTGGAAGGGGATGATGCCGCCCAAAGGCCGACACTGGCGAAGCGAGCCAGCTATTCTTGAAGAATGGGATAAGCAGGGACTTATTGAATGGTCGGCTAATGGCGTACCTCGTAAAAAGATTTTTCTCGATGAAAAAGAAGGGAAAAAAATGCAGGATATTTGGCAGTTCAAAGACCCACAATATCCACAATATCCAACCGAAAAAAGTTTGGATTTATTAAAGTTTATTATTCAGGCATCATCAAACGAAGACAGTCTGGTACTCGATTGTTTTTGCGGTTCCGGTACAACACTTATTGCGGCACAAACACTCAATCGTAACTGGATTGGAATTGACAAATCAGAACCGGCAATTAAAGTGGCGCAGAAAAAACTGGCTGATTTACCAAATAGTTTGTTTTCAAAAGTGGAATACGAATTCCTGGTGCAAAAATAATTTGTAATGGCTCTTTTTTTTATGTCAGGCCGAGCTGCTCGGCTTCAGCGTATAAATCATACTGCTTCATCTTTTTGAAAAGCGTTGTCCGATTTATTCCAAGTGCCTTCGCTGTTTCCTGACGATTGAAATGATTGGCTTGCAGGCAGCGGCGAATAAAATCCTTTTCCGGCTCCAACATCGCCTGCTTCAAACTCATCGGCTTATATAATTTACTCGAATGGCTCTGCTGCTGTCTGACCACCGCAGGCAAATCTTCAATGTCTATAAATTTGCCTTTGCTAAGCAAAACGGCGCGCTCAATTGCATTTTCCAGTTCGCGAATGTTGCCAGGCCATAAATAACGCTCCAAATATT
>JAGLNB010000104.1 GCA_023139715.1 Planctomycetota bacterium
TTGTTTGGAAGTTAATGACCGCCGTACTCTTGAAAAATCTTTATCATTGCTGCATAGAAAATTTATCGCTCCAGGCAATCCTGACGCAAGACGTGAACTGCTTGGCTATACGATTTATCAAATCGATTTTCCAGGTCTGTCGTTTTTATCCGGCGGTTTAAGTCCGATGCAAAATACGTCGCCACAAAGCACTCCGCAGATGCCGAAACTGGCATTTACCATTACCGATACTCATCTGATTTTTTCAACTGAATCGAATGTTGAGCAGACAATCAGAACCTTAAATAGTCCGGCTGCCAAATCAGTTGCATCTTCGAAATGGTTCAGCCAGACCAAATCATCAATTCCGTCTATTGTTGGATTAGCTTATATGGAAGATGGTGTCAGTGCCGGCGAATTGGCTTTTTGGATGCTCAAGCAGCATAGCGAAATGCAGATGATAGGTATGCGGGAAAGCTTTGAAGAGTTGGTCGATTTTTCTCTTTTGCCCGATTTTGAAAAGGTACGTAAATATTTTAGTGCATCTGCCTTTTACGGAATCAGCCGAGCGGATGGCTTTTTCTTCGAGTTCAAAGACCTGAATTAAATTTCAGGCTTTAGTGAATAACTTTGTTCAGCGGATAGGTAATTATCCCTGATGCCCCGGCTCGCTTCAATGCAGGAACCAGTGAACGCTCGATTTTATCCTCTATAATCACTTCTATTGCCACGTAACCGGAATCGGCCAAAGTTGAAACAGTTGGACTTTTCTCTGCCGGCAGAATTTTCAATATCGAATCCAAGCTGTCTTTTTTGATATTTAGTTTCAGGCCTACTTTGTTGCGGGCATTAATTGCGGCGTTGAGCAGGATGGAAATGTTTTCTATTTTTTGGCGTTTGAATTCGTTCTGCCAGCTTTGCTTATTTGCGATAAATCTTGTTGTTGAAGTTATGACCGTATCTATTATTCGAAGATTGTTCGCCCTGATCGATGAGCCGGTTTCAGTCAGTTCCACTATGGCATC
>JAGLNB010000105.1 GCA_023139715.1 Planctomycetota bacterium
GTTGAATAGCTGTCGGATTAACGCCGGCCGTCACGTTTTTTAAGCCCTCGGTATAAATTGCTTCAGCGAGAACGGTTGATGTCGTTGTTCCGTCGCCTACCGTATCTGCGGTTTTGCTGGCCACTTCATTAACCATTTTTGCGCCCATATTTTTAAATGGCTCGGCCAGTTCGATTTCTTTACTGACTGATACGCCGTCTTTGGTTACTTTTGGCGAGCCCCAGCTTTTATTTAAGATAACGTTTTTGCCTGTAGGCCCAAGTGTTACTTTGACTACTTTAGCGAGTTGACCAAGACCGTCTTTAAGCTCGGCTCTTGCCGCATCACCAAACATTAATTGCTTTGCCATATTTCATTTCCCTTTTCAATTACCTTTTTTTTTCATTACCGCTCCATTACCCATCTTCGCTAAAGCTACGATGGGCAGGCTGTCGCGGCTCTGAATTCTGTGTTCTATTTTTATTTTTCAACGATTCCCAAAACATCTTTTTCTGAAAGGATTACGTATTTTTCTCTATCGATTTCGATTTCGTTTCCCATATACTTTGCATAAATAACTTCATCACCTTTTTTCAAATCCATTTTTATTCTTTTGCCATCATCGAGCAGTTTACCTGGCCCAACAGCTATGATTTTTCCTGCCTGCGGTTTTTCTTTTGCATTATCCGGCAAAATTATTCCGCCGGCTGTTTTTTCTTCTGCTTTCAATTGTTGAATTACAACTCTATCGTCCAATGGTTTCAATTTCATAGCCAACTCCTCTGCTTAGATAGCAATTTTATTTTTGGTTTTAATTTCTACTTGTAGTGAGCCCGTCGAATCTACTTGAATTTGTTTTGTCTCATCGCCTTGGGCTTTTATTACGCCGCTGGCGGTTATAAGTTCCACGATTGTTTGTCTTTCTGGTCGCGGCATTTGTCCCTGCTTACTTAGTATTTCAACTATTACTTTCTCGCCGATTTTTCTTGCCGCATATTTTGTTAATAGATACTGGCCATTTAAATAGCCGTAGCCATCGCCTGCATCTTCATATAATGTTCCTTCTGCTAAGCCGTTTTCGTCAAGGCAAACGAGAAGCGTAAGCGGGTTAAG
>JAGLNB010000106.1 GCA_023139715.1 Planctomycetota bacterium
CCCATTCCGCCGGCTCCGGCCGGCATATCCGGCTCATCTTTCGGCTGGTCGGTAATGAGGCAATCAGCTGTCAGGAGCATTCCAGCTATACTTGCAGCTGATTCTGTTGCGATTCTGGTAACTTTGACCGGGTCGATAATTCCAGCTGCGAGCAGGTCTTCGTATTTGTCTGTATTGGCGTTGTAGCCAAAGCCGTCTTTTGACTCGATTACATTATTTACTACAACGTTTGCGATTTGGCCGGCATTGTCAGCGATGTGATAGCAGGGTTTTGTAAGTGCTTTTTCAACTATTTTGGCTCCTGTTTTTTCATCGCCTTTTAATTTTAATTGTTTAACTGCATCAATGCAGCGAATCAGAGCCACTCCGCCACCTGCTACGATTCCCTCTTCGATTGCTGCTCTTGTGGCGTGAAGTGCGTCTTCGATTCTCGCTTTTTTCTCTTTCATTTCAGCTTCGCTTGCAGCGCCGATATTTATTTGAGCTACTCCGCCGGTCAGTTTAGCCAATCTTTCCTGCAGTTTTTCTTTATCGTAATCGCTGGTTGCTATTGCGATTTCTGCCTGAATTTGTTTTATTCTGCCGTTAATATCCTGCTGGCTGCCGGCTCCTTCAACGATAATTGTTGTGTCGTTGTTGATTGTAACTTTTTTTGCCTGGCCGAACTGCTTTATGCTAACGCCTTCCAGTTCGATTCCCAAATCTTTGAAGATTGCTTCTGCTCCGGTTAGAGCTGCAATATCAGCGAGCATTGCTTTTCGTCTGTCGCCATAGCCGGGTGCTTTAACAGCTGCAACATTTAATACGCCTTTTAATTTGTTAACCACCAGCGTAGCGAGTGCTTCGCTTTCAACGTCTTCGGCAATAATTAAAAGTGGTCTTTTACTTTTTGCGATTTTTTCCAATAGTGGGACCAGCTTTGTAACATTGCTGATTTTATCTTCATAGATAAGCATATACGGCTTTTCCAGTTCGCATACCATATTATCCGCATCAGTTACGAAATGCGGTGAAAGGTATCCGCGGTCAAACTGCATACCCTCAACAAATTCGACGGTAGTATCGAGTGATTTGCCTTCCTCTACGGTAATAACCCCGTCTTTGCCGACCCGCTGAAAAGATTTAGCCATAATTTTTCCGATTTCCATATCGTTATTGGCTGATACAGCTGCGATGTTGATTATGTCTTTATCTTTTGTAATATCGATTGGTTTGGCGAGTTTGGCGAGCTTGTCGGTAACGGCTTTTGCAGCTTTTTGCATACCGCGATTCAATGACATTGCATCGGCTCCGGCTGCCAGATTTTTGCAGGCCTCTTTAAACATTGCCTCGGTTAGTACCGTTGCTGTTGTCGTTCCGTCGCCGGCTATTTTTGAGGTTTTGCTCGCCGCTTCTTTAACGAGTTTTGCTCCCAAATTTTCAGCTTTATCTATGAGTTCGATTTCTTCGGCTACTGTTACGCCGTCCTTTGTTACAGTCGGGCCGCCCCAGCCCTTGTCGATGATTGCGTTTCGGCCGCGTGGGCCGAGTGTCGATTTAACTGCCGCAGCCAGTTTTTCAACGCCGGTGAGTAGTTTAGCTCTTGCGTCAGATTCAAATGCCATGTCCTTAATTGCCATAATTGCCTTCTCCTTCGTTTGATATTGCTATTTACGACTTTGTTTATTTTCGCCTAATTTATACCAGATGTGCAAAGCTAATGCCAGCTTTTGAGATTAAAGCGGCCGCTTCAGTTTGCTTGCACGTAACTGCTTATTGTGGGGATGTTTAGGCAGCCTCTAAACTGTAAAAACTAATGATTTACCGATGGTTTGTGATTATTAAAATTGTCAGTTTGGCAGGAAAGCAAAGCTGATTTGGCCAAACTGACAGTTTCGGTGTGGAAAACAAAAAAAGGCGGGAAAATTCGACAAATTTTCCCGCCTTTTGATAGTTTACTACGAACAATGAACACACAACTATGAAC
>JAGLNB010000107.1 GCA_023139715.1 Planctomycetota bacterium
GAGTTTCTATTAAACATTCAGCTTGTCCAATATTAGCATCTGAAACAAATTTTATATCAGGAGACATTTCAGCATTGTTATCCCGTTGAATTTTTTGATACTCAGTGAGGTCTTCGGGATTTAGATGTACGACAATATCATTTTGTACAGTGGCATTGCTGAGTGCTTTTTTAATTATAGACTCGATTTCATAGTCTTTATCCTGAACTTTTTGTGATAGTATTTTCCTGGCGATTTCAACTGCCAGTTTTGCGATTCCCTCGCTGTGTTCGGCTGATGCTTTATCGTGAAGTTTTTTGAGATTTCCACATACCGTTTTAATTGTATTGCACGTTCTTGAAAAACAATCCTTTTGATGCTCTATGTCTTGCATCATGGATTCAGTTCCGTTATTTTTGAAATCATCATTTTTTTTAGATGAATCTACAGTATTGTTTCTGCTGTCATCCAGAATTTTTACAAATGCAATCGGATTTTCAAGTTGTATCGTAACCATTTGCCAATCTTATTTTCGTTGCACAAATCTTAACTCATCTTTTTCGTTTGCCTCTCGAAGTGGGTTTACCACTTCTTCTCTGGCTTTAAGGATTTCTGCTTCCAGAGGTTCCTGCATTAAGGACATTTCTTCTTCAAGAGTTGCAGCGGCACGCTCGGATATATTTGAGCGGATTTTTTGTGCTGTTTCTTCATCTGCTCCGAAAAGTGCCAATGCCAAAGTAGCCGATTCCACTGAACGCAGAGCTTCCTGCAGCGAACGGTCGGCTATTGATGTAATATCTTCCCATGCTACCATCAAATGCTTTATCATTTCGGAAGTTTTTTTATCCTGTTTTTTGATTTCATCGAGCATTTGTGTTCTGAGATTTTTTTCCAGCCCGCTCAACATCACAGCCAGTTTTCGCAGGCTTTGTTCTTGTTTGACTGGCAGCGTTTCACCTTTGAAGGCTTTGAGCCGCTGGCAAACTGTAGTTGCTATTCGGTGTTTTACTTCCTGGCCGAGTGTGCCGATACTCGTCATTTTGCAGACGGCTTCAAGACGGCTTTTTTCGCCCAGTAAAGACAACACATCCTGGCTTTTTTGAGGGTCAAGTTCCGAAAGTACCACAGCGATTGTTTGTTTATGCTCGCCTTCGAGTGCCAGAACAAGTTCATCAATACTGGCCGAACGAATTGCCATAAATGGATTTTTCTGCTCAGTAGCTTTTATGATTTGTGATTGAATCTGGCTGGCTTTATCCTGGCCGACAGCGTGGACAAGTGTTTCACTAAAAAAACTTTTTATGCCGAATGTTTTTGTTTGTGTACTTTGTAGCGATTCGCAGAATTCCCGAGCGATATTTATATTGTTTTTATTGTTTTGTTCGTTTGATGTGTCCAATTGTGCCAACTCTGTTCCAATATCCCGAATTTCTTCCGGCGGCAGACCTTTCAGGAGTTCGGCAGCGGTTACTGCATCCAGGCTCATCAGCAACATAGCAGCTTTTTGTTTACCAGTCATTTTGTTTTTACTTCTCTCTTTAAGTTCTTAGTTGTTATTCAATATTTGATATTAGCTCAGCGTCCCTCTTCTATCCAGCTGGAGAACAATTGTTTCACTTGGTCGGGATTGTTTTGCAGAGCATTGGCTATTTGTTTTCTCAATACTAACGGCTCAGAGTTGTTAACTGTTGCAGGCAAAAGACCATTTGCGGCGGTTGAGCCGGCCAGTTGCTCTGTTTCATTGGTATCAGTTTTTTTCTTTGCACCGCTGAAAATGCGAAGAGCTCCAAATGCACAAATTGCCATTAATCCGAGAGATGCCTGACGAGCAATGGCCGTATATTTAGGCCAGTCGGATTGTTTTTCATCAATTAATAATGCAAGTGGCTTATGGAATTTAGTGTGTACTACTTTAAGCGAATCTGTTTCTTTTAAGCCGAGTGCATTTCTGATAATTTCCTCTACGTCAGCCAGTTGCATTATCATAGGAGTTTTGTTTTCAGCTGTTGCCCCATTTGCGTCTGCCGAAGAGAGGTCTACAAAAGCTGCGACAGATAAAGATTTTATTTCGCCGGGCAATTCAACTTTTTGCTCAACAGTTTTACCTACCACGTATTCAGTAACAATTGTTTCATTTTTCTTTGAGCCGCCCGAAGCAGGTGATTTTCCATCGGTTGATGCATTGCCGTTTTTAATTTCGGAATTACTTTGTATTTCTTCTTTTGTAGCAACTTTTTTACTTGGGTCATAGGTTTCTGTAACCATATTGATACTTGTCATATCAATATCAGCACTGACTTTTACCGTTGCTCTGCCTGGTCCTAAGACCGATGCGAGCATATCTTCGACCTTGCGTGCCAAGCTGAGTTCGACTCGTTCCTTGTAATCAGCAACTGTTCCAGCTCCACTTGCTACGCTTTGGTCGGATTCGCCGGAAAGCAGTCGTCCCTGGCTATCTATTACAGTTACCTTTTCTGCTTTTAATCCCTCAACACTCCCTGATATTAAATGGGTAATTGCCGCTATATTCGATGCGCTTAATCGGTAGCCGGGTTTTAGTTTAAGAACAATCGAAGCGGTACTATTATCTTGTTGGGATGCAAAGAGCCTTTTTTCGCTGTTGACTATGTGAACTCGTGCATGAACTACGCCGTCTATTATTTTGATACTCTTGGCTAGTTCCTCTTGCAACGCTCGTTTGAGATTTACGCTTTGAACAAATGGACTTATGCCGATTTTTTCATTATCAAATATTTTATAGCCGCCCTCGGAACCGATTGGCAAACCATTTTTGGCCATATCCAATCGAAGCTGATAAACCTGTTCTTTGGGAACATAAACATCCGTTCCGCCGTTTCGCAATTCATAGGGGATGTCTTTTTCACTAATTTTTTCCGTGATTTTGGATGCTTCTTCGGGTGCCAAATCCTGATATAGCATTCTCATATCTGGAATTGCTGCCCAGTGAAAAAGCATTGCGACTACAGCGACTAATGTCAAGCCGACAGCTATCAATAACGCTCGCTGCACAACGCTCACATTTTGCCAAATTATTAATACTTTCTGAAGAAAATTCATTTTTGTCATATCTGGCTTCGCGCTTCACCAGATGCGTCTCCCAATTACAACGGCATATTCATAGTTTGTTTGTAGGCCTCGATTAATTTGTTTCTAACTCCAACAAGGAGCTTAAAACTCATATCCGCTTTGGCAGCAGCGGCTACTACCGAAGTGATGTCATTATTTTGGCCAGTCAGTAAATCTTTCACGGACATATCCGATGTCTGCTGACTTTGGTCAACGCTGGATATGCTTTTCTCGAGAGCTTTTATGGTGTCGCTAAAACCATTTTGTTTGTTATCTGCTGCTCCGATTTGCTGCTGATTGGAACCGCTATTTGGTAATATTGAGCCGACATTAGCATTTAAGTTAATCATTTTTTTATTCCCTGTTTCCAAGCATTTATCTTAGTTATATTTTTATTATTTTAGCAATTCGAGTGTAGTTTCCATCATTTGCTGATATCGTTTTAAGATAGCAGCATTTGCCTGATACGCCCGCGTTGCTGTTTTCATATTTATCATCTCAATCGGAAGATTTACATTTGACATTTGTACTTGTCCATTTTCATCAGCTCTTGGATTGCCGGGGTCTAAAATAGTGGGCAATTCGCTCATATCTTCTACGATTTCTTCCAGCTTTACTCCGCTGATGACATTTTCGGAATCTGCTTTGAGTATTGCTTCGCATCTGCGATAGGGTTGGCCCTTGCTGTCTATCGAGCGGGCATTGGCAACATTCGATGAAATTATTTCGAGCTGTTTGTTCTGCGCCCGCAATCCCGAAACAGCTATGTCTATAGGCCCGAATATATTATTTGCTTCCATTTCTTTTACCTTTTCATTTTCCATGTACTACGCGCTATTTTACATTTATCGCCAAATCCATTTGGCTGTACTTTTTGTTGATTAGCCGAATGTAGGTTTTGTAGCGAAGGCTATTTTTGACCATTTCACCGACTTCAGCTTCGAGATTAACATCATTGCCATTTGAATTTAGCGGTGTTAGTTTTGGATTATGTATTTCCGGCTTGATTTCGTTTATGTCAACATCGCCAGGGGAATTAAGAGCTTTTTTGAGTAATTCGTCAAATTTTACGTCAACTCTGCGATATCCGGGCGTTTCGAGATTGGCGATATTGCTCGATATAGCGGTTTGACGCATATTTTCCGCTTTTAAGCCGGCCTCGAGAAAATCTATTATGCTATTTATTTTAGACATTTTGGGTTCTGCTCCCGAAATTTTCGATACAAAATTTACCCATTTATTGTTGGAACAGCCGCAATAATCGTGCCAGATATTTAAAGTTGGTGTTTATTGGTTAAAAAACGCTAAAATTTGGTTAGAAACAGCAAAATTGAGATAATTGTGTGTCCTGATGGCATAAATAGCGTCAGTATTCTATACAATCAGGACTGTTTTTTTTACATTTTAATTTTACAGTTGCTGCCTTTGGAGAGCTTTTGGTCAAAATCGTTTTTATTTGCCGTAAAACCCAAAAAACGGCAATTATTTCCCGGTAAATAGGTAGTTTTTGCCGTTTTTTTGGAGGCAAACAGGATGGTATGATTTTATGTGTTGTTTTTGGGAACTTAACATCTTTTCCAGCAAGTAGTTATGGCTCGATTGCCATTTGCTGCCAAATTATGGTATAGCGGTTGCTCATAGTAGAGCGTATTTTGTAGAGATTTTCTTTATGAACGTAAATATGTCACTAAACAATATGTTTTCGATTATGCCGAAGTGCTCGAGCGATTTGCGGGCGGCTGGTTCAACGCAGTCGGAAAAGGCCGATAATAATATATTTGCAGCTGAGCAAAACGATTCTATAAATAACAAATCAAAGATTTTTGCCGCTGAATTTGACAAAAAAACTTCTGTTAAAAGAGATTCCGAGAGTGAAAATAGCGGCAAAGCAGAGCCGAAAGAGCCAAAACAAGCATCCGATTTACCGAAAAATGAAAATACCGAAGAATGTCAAGCGGCTCAGGAGGCACCTTGCGAAGATGTGAGTAGTCAAGATGTTGCCCTCAAGGCCCAATGGCAGCAGGCGATAGCAGGAAATGCTGATGAATCCGGAAAAGCGGTTCCTGATTTAATGGCTGAAATTCAATCTCTTAATCAAAACCAAATCCAACCCAAAACCGAAAATTTAGTACCTGTAGAAGCCAAAATATCCACAATTGCAGCAGAATCAAGCGAAAAAAAGACCGTTGAATTAGAAATTGGTAGTGGCCAAACAGATACTAAATTGCCGGCTGATTTGCATAGCGAGTTAATTGTAAATAATCAAGCCAAAGACGAATTGCCGGTTGATAAAATGGTTTTGCCTGATTCGGTTGGTGTTAAAGCGGAAGCTGTTGCCGCTGGCGAAAAATCTTTGTCGCAGATTATTACCAGTAATGAAAAAATAGTTGATAACAATAATTTAGAATTGCCAATGCCGGAAAAATCATCCGCTGAAGATGTTATAGGAAATGCGGCATTAAAAGATGTCGTTTCCGCTAAATTGCCCAATGAAAATCAGATGGCAGCGGAAGTTGATAAAGATAAAAATATAGATGTTTCCAGTTTGGATTTGCAAAATGCGGTAAAGCAAAGCCCCAAAGAGCAGCCGGAAGTTGCTTCTACAGAACCTGTCGCTGCTGACAAATTAGATATTGCTCAAACTCAAGCCCTCGGCAGTGAAACCAAGGATAGTGGAAATTCAATGCCTGGTAATAATTCTAATTCAAATGCAGAGCTGTTTGAACAGATGGTATCTTCGACTTCTTTTAATGGCCAGCAATTGACTACAGAAAGTTCGTCCGATGTTTCTGCAAAAGATAGCAGTGATATTTTACCGAGAGATTTATCTTCTGTAGATGTCGGCAAGCAGATACAGGAATCTATTTATAGCTCTGTCAATAAAGGCGAAGACCAGATTGTGATTCGCTTAAATCCGTCGGAACTTGGCAGTGTTTGCATCAAATTGCAGTCGAATCAGCAGGAATTAACCGGTGTGTTGGAAGTTAGCAAGCTCGAAACTAAATACGAGATTGAAAAAGAATTGCCGCAGATAATACAGGCACTTCAAAGCAGCGGTGTTCAAATAAAGCGGCTTGAGCTTATGCTTACTAATCAGGAGCAGTCGCTCGGCTACAAAGACAACCCATCCCTATCAGCTAATGACAGCTCTGAGCAAAGCTCTGTATTTCAACAGAATGCTTCGGATGGACAAAATAGCGGTTTTGGGGGCAAGAACGGTAATAATAACCTTTCTAATCAATGGTTTAAAGGCGATGATAGTTATTACGAAAGCGACTATGGCTTGCAGCAGATTAGTGAGGAGTTTGTAGATATGTTAGTATAAAAAGTTTGGCTGGTTTAGGCGGTCATCTTGTTTTTTTGCCGCAAATCTGAGTAAAATCCCTAAGGGAACCTCTAAAAATTCATTTTGGCGAACATGCGAATCTTTTTGATTCTGGCCTGCGTCAGACAAAAGCCGCCTTATCCACCAATAAGGCTCATTTGTCTTCCTTGTCAGAAATCAAAAGTCTTCTACCTGTCGCTCAAAAGCAATTATTATAGCTGCCATTAATTTTTTGGTGGGCAAACCATATTTTCACATTTTTTTTAGTTTTTTTCACATTTTTTTTTGTGCAATCTCCAATTTTAGCTTTTGGAACGATGTCATTATAGGTCCCTTAATTTTAGGCCTGTTTTAGCCAAATTAAGCCCTTAAGTCCTCACTTTTCCAAGCGATAATGGCCAACAGAAGGCAAGCTTTCCCACCGTTTTGGGTTGGACGCCGGAAATTGGACAAAGAGGGCTCAATCCGAGCCGGGAAAAAATTTGGGGTTTTTTTAAGGAGTTAAAACATGTTAGCAATTAAGAGTAACATTATGGCATCAAACGCAGCTCGTCACTTGGGTAAGAGCTACGATGCACTGTCGCAGTCAGTTGAAAGACTGTCTTCCGGCTTACGCATCAACAGTGCCAAAGACGATGCAGCAGGTCTGGCTGTTCGTGAATTAATGCGTGCCGACATTGCTGTACTTCAGCAGGGTGGCCGTAACGTTCAGGACGGAATCAGTATGCTGCAGACAATGGAAGGTGCTATGGCAACAATCGATGATGCTTTAATCCGTATGAAGCAATTAGCTGAGCAGGCATCTACAGGTTCTTATTCCGACGCACAGCGGACCATTATGAATAATGAGTTCGGCGAAATGGCCAACGAAATCGAGCGTATCGCAGGAGCTACCAAGTTTAATGGTATCGCAATGCTTGATAATTCAGCATCAGTTTCGATTCACTTCGGTGATTTGACAGATAAGATAGACATTAGTGGTGCTGACATGACAAAGACAGGTCTTGGAATTGATGAGCTTGCAATCAGCACGGCAGACAGTGCTAAGGCATCTCTTGCAACTCTCGATAGCGCAATCAACGACAAAGATACAGCTCGTGCAGCATTCGGTTACAAGATGAACCGTCTCGAGAGCACAGTATCAGTGCTCAACATTCAAGCTGAAAATCTGATGACAGCTGAATCACGTATATCAGATGTTGATGTTGCAACTGAGATGGCATCGATGACAAGAAATCAGGTATTGGCACAAGCTGGCGTATCAATGCTTGCTCAAGCCAACGCTATGCCTCAGATGGCATTGACACTACTTGGCTAATAAATAAACATCTGAAGATTTAAACAACAATTGCCTGTAAGGGAGATGGCTGTATAAACGAACGAAATAACAAACAACAGTCATCTCCCTACATATGAATGCATTCGGATTGTCGAGTAAAGAAGTTTTAATAGTATTGTTATTTTATTATTGTTTGTAGTTTTTTACCGGAATGGAGAGTAAAGCCCAGTTGTGGTCAGTGGGGCTTTAAACATTAACGGAGTGATGGCATGAACAAAGTTAGCGCATATCAAAATACCGCAGTTACTACGCAAAGCAAAGGTCGATTAATCGTTCTGCTCTACGAAGGTGCAATAAAATTTATGAAGCTGGCAATTCAGAATCTGGAGGCCGGCAACTATGAAGAAAAAGGGCGATATATCATTAAAGCCCAGGATATAATCAACGAACTAAATACCATTCTGGATATGGAAGCTGGTGGTGAAATCGCAACCAATCTTCGCAATCTTTACTGCTTTATGAGCAGCCACCTTTCTGAGGCAAATGCCAAACGTGACCCACAGATGATTCGTGAAGTAATCAAAATGATGGAAGAGCTTAATGAAAGCTGGAAGGCCATTGTTACTTAGCCGGATAAAGGTCTTTCTGATTTTTGTTATCGGATTTTTTTTTTAGGTGTATTTGTATCACTGTGATATCAGCCGGCGTTATGCCGCCTAATCGGCTTGCTTGTCCCAGCGTACCCGGCCTAAAAGCTAATAGTTTTTCTCTTGCTTCAGAGCGAAGATGCATAATTTCATTGTAGTCAAGTTCTACGGATAATTTTACATTTTCAAGATTGCCCATGTTTTTTACGAGCCGTTGTTGTTTTATTAGATAACCTTCATATTTCGCATCAATGATAGCTGCCTCTACTACATCGTTGTCAATCTTCATCGCTTTAATGTCGGGATTATTTACAAGTATCTCAGCGAGCTTGTTGTTTGGTTGCCGGAGCTGATGCCAGCTGCTCAAACCATTTGAAGGTATGTCATTGAGATAGTTTTTAAGTTTACTGATGTTATTTGATTTTTCCTGGAATTTTTGCCAGCGATTTTCATCGACGATTCCGATTTGTTTGCCGAGAGGCGTTAATCTTCTATCTGCGTTGTCAGCTCGTAGCGACAGTCGAAATTCAGCCCTTGAAGTGAACATTCGATATGGTTCATCGATGTTTTTTGTGAGAAGGTCATCAATCATCACCCCTATATACGCCTGGTTTCTGTTGAGTATGACAGGTTCGATATTCTGCATTTTTCTAACTGCATTAAATCCGGCTAAGAGTCCTTGTCCCGCTGCCTCTTCGTAGCCGCTGGTTCCGTTTATTTGACCTGCGAGAAAAAGGCCAGATATTTTTTTTGTTTCCAGGTTGTTCTTTAATTGAATTGGCGGACAATAATCGTATTCGATTGCATAGGCATAATGTATTATTTTTGCATTTTCTGTTCCTCGCAGTAGTTTCAGCATTTGCTCTTGTATATTTTTGGGTACGGATGTGCTGATACCGTTGCAGTAGATTGTGTTAATTTTTTCCTCTTCTGGCTCCAAAAACACCTGATGTCTTTTTTTATCCGCAAAGCGAACTATTTTACTTTCAATGCTTGGGCAGTATCTTGGACCAGTTGAATTTATTTGGCCTGTATAAAGTGGTGCCTTATCAAGGTTGTCTCTTAGCAGGTTGTGAATTTTTTCATTGGTATATGTTATCCAGCAGGGCACTTGTTTTTTGCTTATTGATTTATTTAAGAATGAAAATGGCTTTGGATTTTCATCGCCGCATTGAATTTCAAGTTTGTCAAAATCAACTGTTGATGCGTCCAGCCGTGGCGGTGTTCCCGTTTTTAATCGTTTTAGTGTCAGGCCGGCTTTTTCAAGAGAATTTGAAAGTTCTTCACTGGCCGGTTCTCCACGCCGTCCGCCTTTGAATTGTTCGGTTCCGGTGTGCATTAATCCTCTGAGAAATGTACCAGTTGTTACAATAGTCGTTTCTGTTTTGTATGTTGAGCCGTCTTTGCATTTGACAGCTTTTACTTTATTGTCCTCGATGATTATATCTGTAGCCATCGCTTCGATTATGGTCAGGTTGTCAATTTGTTCGAGCGTTTGCCGCATAAAAATAGCGTATTTATATTTATCTGCCTGTGCTCTTGGAGCGTGTACCGCAGGCCCCTTTGAGCTGTT
>JAGLNB010000108.1 GCA_023139715.1 Planctomycetota bacterium
CTGATGGTTATAAGAGCTGTTTTAGCTCCCAGCTTAGCCGCAGCTGCGGCCGCTTCAATGCCGGCGTGTCCGCCCCCTATAACTATGCAATCGAATCTATTTTTTTTCATCGGTATCAGTCAGTGCAACAGCCGATGCAATTGCAAAATTTGCTGTATGAGTAATACTTATGCTGACGTGCTCGATTCCGAGCTTATCGGATATTTTTTTGACTTCACCGCTCAGATTTACTTCTGGCTGGCCGGCGAAATTGTTTGTGATTTCAATATCAGTCCATGCAATTTTACCTCGCCATCCGGTGCCGATTAATTTTAAGACAGCTTCTTTTGCTGCAAATCTGCCGGCCAATTTTTCTATACTATTTTTATTTGAATTGGCGTAATCTTGTTCTTTGGCGGTAAAAATTCTGTCTAAAAAACGCTTGTCGTGTCGCTCAACCATTTCCTCTATTCGTGGGAAATCCACCAGGTCTATGCCATGTGCTAAAATTTGCATTTGCTAATTTCCATTAATACTGTTTTGATAAATTTTCGTAAGGCAGAAATCTATAAATGCACTTTTATTTCCAAGTTCGGCCTGACTGGCGAGTTTTTCGCTGATTTGGTCTATAGCTTGCTTGCGTCGTTCAAAGATGATTTTTGCCTCTATTTGTTTTTGTACATCTTCAAACGGCTTGACAGTGTCGGTCTGTTTTTGTTCCAGCTTCATAATTAAGACGTGTCCTGGCACTGTAATTGGGTCTGTGATTTGGCCGGGCTGGATTTCTTTAGCTAAAGTAGCGAGAACATCGTATGGCTTAGCAAGAGATTCCGGCTGAACTGGTTTCCATAGTCCGCCGAATGTTCGTCTGTGGCCGTGCGAATATATTTTTGCCAATTCGCCAAAATCTTTGCCCTGATTGATTTGTTTTATTAAATCTTCCGCCATCGACATTGCAAACTGCTGGCGGCTCTGGTTGGGGTCGGTAACTTGTAATTTTTCCGGCTGAATATCAATTAATCGAAATTGCAGCATAGCCGGCAGAGCGAAAAATTCATATTTCATTTCGTTGTAGCTTTTGATTAAGTTGCTGTAGGTAATTGGTTCGTTTTGTGGCAGTTGCGCACTTATGTAGGATTGGCTGAGAATTAGTTTTTTCTGGTATTCTTTAAAGCTGTCCCAATCCATACCCATTTGTTTTAAGGATTCCTCTGCACGTGCATAATCCCCTTTGAAACCAACGATAAATTTGTTTATTTCCTGCTTGGCTGCTTTTTCAAGTTGTTCATCGATGTTATCTGACATTTTTTGTTTTGCCTGCTGATAGAGCATGGCGTTTGAGATTTTATTTGAAACTATTGTTTCAAGTTGTGGCCTGACTTGATTTTTGAATTGTTCAAAACTACTCGGCTGTGTCGTGGTTCTGAAATGTTCCGTAAATGGTGCAATTATTTCATTAGCGGTTATAGTTTCACTGCCTACGGTTAGTACCAGACCGCCTGAACATTCAGGGAAGTCTTGTTTTTGTGCAAACGGAATTTTTGCCAGCTCGGCTTCGGTTAAGTCTTTTTCCACGCTGCCGCAGCCGCTTGCTATTAAAATCATTGCTAAAGTTGGTAAAAAATATTTATACATAACACATCTCATAAATGAATTTAAAGCAGCAATTTAAATTTCAATAACGGTACCTGCTTTTATTTCCATAAATGTGGCAGGATATTTTTCTTTTATTTCCATTGTGCGTTGAGTGCAATGGCAGGGGGCGATGAGTTCGATTCCTTTGAGTTTTTCTAATTTTGAAAATCCGTGAAAACCGCCCATTACAGCATATATTTTTCCAAGCTGTTTTGCACTTTCAATGATGCTGCCCAGGCCCGGATGAGCGCAGCCGGTTATAACAACATTTCCTTTTTCTGTGTTTATCACCAGTGCCTGTTCTTTGACAGATGCACCGAGTACTCCGGTTGAATAAACTCCATCACATATTTCTTCTGGTTTTGAGAAAGAGGTTGGTTTTATAATTTCAGCTTTACTGTTTATTTTCGAGAATGCTTCCAAACCTCCAATGTGGTCGTGATGCTCGTGTGAAATAACAACTTTGTCGATAGTTACAGGAGCAATTGAAAGTTTATCCATATTTTGCAGCAATTTTTTGCCATCATCTCCTGTATCAAACAGGATTTTATGGGAATTTTCTATTAAGCAGGAAAAGCCCCATCCAAATTCCAGCCCGCTATTTGCCTGATTATCATAAATGATTGTTATTTTCATTTTTTTAATTTCTGCTTTATTAATTCAGCGACTTTTTTCCCTGACTTAAGCATTCCACCAAAAATTGGCCCCATTCGCGGCAGATGAAATACATCGCAAACAGCCATACCTGCTACATATAAGCCGGGATAAATTTCGGAAGTTTTTTCCACAACACCTGCTTCTGCTGTATCAACATCCATAAAATATTCTTTTAATTCTTCAGGAACTGCTTGCGGTTTGCCTTTTTTCAGCATAGCGACAATTCCAGCAGGATGACCTGTTGCGTCAATCAGGCACTTTGAGCTGATACAAAACGGGTCAACGTGCAGGCCGAGTGTGCTTATACTGGAGTTGTTAACTACGACTCCCTTAACGATTTCATCTTTTAGAACAATATCTTCAACTTCGATTAAGTTGAAGATTTGCACACCAGCTTTTTTTGCGGCAAACCCAAGTCCGGTTGCAAATTCTATAGCATCTATCACGTACAAATTATCTTTTTTAATCGTGGCTACGCCGATTTCATCCATAAAATCTTTTTCTTCAAGCACAATTGTATTGTATCCAGCGGCACCGCCCCAGATTCCACCGCCTACTGATAGTTTTTTTTCTATGATAGTGGTTTTTATACCTGCCTTTGAAAGCCAGTAGCCAGCTGTTAATCCGGCAGGGCCGGCTCCAACTATTATTACATCGTTTTCAAGATGGTCTAATAACCTTTTGTTGTATTCTTCTATGATTGCTCTGGAAATTCTTACTTCCTTCATTTTGCTTTATCCTTTTCGCTTTTTTTTATAATCTTCTTTGCAGCTTCAACGATTTTTTCAGAGGTGATTCCGAATTTTTCGAAGCAAACGTTGCCAGGTGCGGAAGCTCCGAATGAAGACATTCCTATGAAAACACCATTTTCGCCGAGCCATTTTTCCCAGCCCTGCTTGATTCCAGCTTCAACAGCTATTCTAACTTTAACGCCGGGCAAAAGTACCGAATCCTGATATTCCTTTGTTTGCTTTTCAAATAATTTCCAGCTTGGCATACTGATTACACAAGCTTTGATATTTTCCTTCGATAATTTTTCACAGGCATCTACAGCGAGTGAAACTTCCGAGCCGGTCGCAATCAAAAGCACATCCGGCTTTTCATTTTTAACGAGAACATACGCACCTTTATCGAAATTAGCCGCTGTATCTAATTGCGTCTGCTTTAGGACAGGCAATGATTGACGAGTAAGTATCAAAGC
>JAGLNB010000109.1 GCA_023139715.1 Planctomycetota bacterium
TCGGCGGTGCAAAAAGAATCGTTGAGCGATTTTCACGAACGCTTTTTCCAACCGCAGGGCTGTCGAGTGGATTGGCTATGTAACTAACCGAAACGCCGCTGATAAGAGGCAGCCATAAACTGCAATTAAATCCGAAAGAATGGAAAAACGGCAATACGCCGCAAAGATTATCTTCCGGTTTTATCTGAATGACAATCCGAAGAGCTTCAATATTGGAAATGATATTGTGATGGCTCAGCATAACTCCTTTGGGTCTGCCGCTGCTGCCGGAAGAAAAAATGACCGTTGCTAAATCATCACTGCAATTACACCTTCCTTTTGTTAATAAATACAATGGTGCAAAACGGGCTTTTAGATACGCAGCAATTTTTGCGTTCAAATCTATTTTAGCTGCAATGTCTTCGAGAAAAACTATACCTTTTAAGTCGTTGGAAATCCCTGCTTTTTCTAAAAAACTGCGAGACGAAATAATACATTTTATTTTGCACTGTTCTATCGCAAAATCTCTTGAATCCTGGCTGGCAACATAATTCAGATTCACAGCAATTCTGCCTGAAATAATTACTGCTAAATTGGCGAGTGCACCACCAGCTGATGGCGGTAAAAGTATTCCTACTTTTGCATCAGGTTTTGTGAGTTTGTTTATTCTTTCAGCAATCGACATAGCACTTACAAGTGTTTGGCCGTAATTCAAGTTTTTGCCAATTGAATCGGAAATACAACGCCTTGACCAGTTTTTTCGAGCCGACCTGACAAAGTGATTTACTAACGAGCGTTTTGGCGATTTCAAACTGTTAAAATAATCACAAGACAGCTCGGCTACTTTTTGTCTTATCTCGCTTACTGATGATTCAGCGGGCATTGCTTTGCCGAAATGAATTGAAACAGGATAAGGAAATTTTCTCGGCAGCATTGATACCATTTTGCCATTATAATAACTGAAAATACTGCCCCATACACCACCAAGATATACTGGGATGATGTCATACTTACTGCCCTTTAATATCCGCTCGAATCCTGCCTTAAATTCGGCCATCATTCCACTGCGGGTTATCACACCTTCAGCAAACATACATACAATGAAGCCCTCATCCATCGCCGTTCTGGCCTGTCTCAGCGAATTAATAATTTTTTTTGGCGGATCAGATGCCGATATAGGTATCGCGCCCATTAGTTTACAAATCGGCCTCAGCCACCACTTGTTATAAAAACTCTTATCCATAATAAAGCGGATTCGCCGCTGCTGAGTAGCGGCCAAAAGCAATCCATCTACCCACGAGACGTGGTTACAGACCAATAGTGCGCTTTTATTCGTGGGAACATTTTCAATACCAGCCACTTTAATCCGATAGCATAGCCGTGTGAGAATTACGCAGAGAAAGCGAACCAGAAAATCCGGCAGCAAGACAATCATTATTACGGAAAGAATAAATGTCAAACCACCAAGAACTACAAACACACCTGCGGCTGACAGGCCAAAAAGACCACAGAGCAGATAAATCAATCCCGAAGCAAGAAGCACGCCAACCCAGCCGAGGAAATTCGATGCAGCCAATACTTGTCCTCGCCGCTTTTTTGGGCTGCGAAGCTGAATGAAAGAATGAA
>JAGLNB010000011.1 GCA_023139715.1 Planctomycetota bacterium
GGTTTTTGGTCAGTGTTGTATCTTTAATTCCAAAAGGTTTTTTTCAATAGCTTGTAATTGTTCTGTTAGTTGGGCTAATTTTTCTTTTGATGCAGCGACAACTTCTGGTTTTGCTTTGGTAACGAAATTTTCATTTTGCAATTTTGCAGTTATGGCCTGTTTTGCTTTTTGGATTTCTGTTTTTTGTTTTTCGAGCCGGGCTTTTTCAGCTTTTACATCTACTGCATCGTGCAGATAGATTTGCATTTGCTCGATAATTACAGCTGCTGCGTTTTTTGGTTTTTCGATATTTTCTCCAGCTGTGAATTTTTCAAGACAAGCTAATTGGCAGACGAGTTCGCAATTTTCATTTAACAGAGCCGCAATATTTTTTGCTGCATTTACGGATACCGTTAGTTTTTCTCTCGGCTGTTTTTTATATTGATTTCTAATATCGCGAACAGCTCGAATTACGTTTTGGATTGTTTCGATTTGCTCCTGCACTTTTTTGTTTTGCAGGGAATCGATTTGTTTTGGCCATTCGGCAATTGCCAATGCCTCAGATTTTTCTGTTTTTGCAATTTCGCCGAGAGTCCTAACTGGTGCAACTTCATTTAACGCCTGGAATATGCCTTCAGTAATAAACGGCACAAACGGATGCAGTAGTCGCAGCGTTTGGTCGAGCGTGAAAGCAAGCACGTTTTGAGTTGTCGGTTTTTGGTCGGGATTTTGCATATTTGGCTTTGACCATTCGAGATACCAATCGCACAAATCGTTCCAGAAGAATTTATAAAGCAAATTCAATGATTCGCTGAACCTGAATTCGTCGAGCGATTTTGTAACTTCCGCAACTGTTTCCGTCAGCCGAGCGAGAATCCATTTATCTGTGATGGTCATTTTATCTTTGTCGAATTTTTCTGGAGCAACACCGTCAAGATTCATCATCGCAAATCGCGAAGCGTTCCAGAGCTTATTGCAGAAATTCCTGCCAAGGTCTAATTTTGGTGAGGTGTTTACTTCTCTTCCGTCCGGCAGTTTTATCGTTTCGACCGGCATACGAATATCCTGTGTGTCAGTTGTCATACTGGCCAGCGTAAACCGCATTGCGTCAGCTCCGTGACTGTCGATAGCTACCAGCGGGTCGATTCCGTTGCCCAAACTCTTTGACATTTTTCTGCCCTGACCGTCCTGAATCATAGCGTGAATATAGACATCGCTAAACGGAATATCTCCTGCGCAGTACTGGCCGAGCATAACCATTCGTGAGACCCACAGCGTAATAATTTCTCTTGCCGTGCAGAGCACATCTCCCGGATAAAAGGTTTTCATTTCAGCCGTATCATCCGGCCAGCCGAGTGTGCTGAATGGCCAAAGAGCCGAACTAAACCACGTATCCAAAACATCTTCATCTCTTACGATTTCTTTGCTGCCGCAATGTTGACAATTTGTCGGGTCCTCAAGGCCGCTACTGACCTTTTCGCATTTTTGACAATACCAAATCGGGATTTGGTGTCCCCACCAGAGCTGCCGACTAATCGGCCAGTCGCGAAGATTTTCCAGCCACGTTTGATAAGTTTTGCCATAACGCTCTGGAATAAATCGCAATTGATTTTCAAGCAGCGGTTTTAATGCAAGGCCGGCCAAAGAATTTTTCGGAACGCCTGCCCCGAGCGAAGTCGAGGGGTTAGTTCCTTCAATGAAGCCGGAGCCGAATTTTTCTTTCAAGTTTTCAATTGGTTTTTTTACTGCTACGTACCATTGGTCAGATAGATACGGCTCGATTGGAACGTGGCTTCTGTAGCTGTGGCCGACTTCGTGGACATATTCGCGAACATCTTCAAGTAGTTTTTCTAGCCGAAACCATTCGACAATTGCCTGACGAGCTTCAAACCTGTCCATCCCGATAAGATTTTCAACATCTGGATTTTTAATCTGCTCCCAATCAGTCCAATCGTATTTATCACTTATTGAGCCATCCGGAGCCATTATATTTATTACCGGCAAGTCGTGCCGTTGGCCGATTGCATAATCATCGAGGTCGTGAGCCGGAGTTACTTTCAAAAAGCCGGTTGAAAATTTCGCTTTTTCGTCCTGCGGTGAGGACATTCGGCTGAGCTCAGTCGAAGCCCCAGTCGAATCCGCATCACTGTTAGCATCGGGCAAAACCACGTGTTCGTCAGCTATTATCGGGATTATTCTGCTGACGATTGGCAGGCGAACTTTTTTGCCAACCAATAATTTAGCTCTGGGGTCTTTTGGATTCATTGCAATAGCTGTATCGCCGAGCATAGTTTCCGGCCGCGTTGTGGCAACGGTAATCGTTTCGATTTTTTCGCCATCTATTTCCATCGGTTCAACAAGCGGATATTTCATATAATAAAAATGGCCATTTACCGTTTCGTGCTCGACTTCATCGTCAGCCAAGACCGTCTGCGTAGCTGGATCCCAGTTGACCAGTCGTTTGCCGCGATAGATTAAGCCGTCTTCAAATAATTTGAAAAATGTGCTGCGAACCGCCTTTGCACAAACATCGTCCATAGTAAAGCGGGTTCTTGCCCAATCGCACGAGCAGCCCATCGCTTTTAATTGTTCGAGGATTTTTACTTCGTATTCGTCTTTCCAGCTTTGAACACGGGCGACGAAATCTTCACGTTCAAATTCGGTTCTTTTTTTGCCTTCTTCGGCGAGGATTCTTTTTTCAACCACCGTTTGTGTTGCGATTCCTGCGTGGTCGGTTCCCGGCATCCAGAGCGTATTGAATTTTTGCATTCTGCGAAACCGAATCAGGATGTCCTGCAAAGTGTTATTTAGTGCGTGCCCGAGATGCAGAGGAGCCGTTACATTTGGCGGCGGTATGGCAATCATAAAACTTTTTTCACAATCTGAATCTGGCTCAGCGTGAAAATATGGTTTCGACAGCCATATCTTTTTTGCCTGCTCTTCTATTATTTTTGATTCGTAAACTTTTGAAAGCTCTTTACTGCTCATAACCGGTTTTTGCTTTTATTAGTCGATATTCATTGTCATTAAAAATTCTGGATTTGTTCTGCATTTAGCAAGTCGGCTCTTGAGCAGTTCTATCGACTCGACCGGACTTAATTCGCTTAGAACTTTTCTTAAGCGGTAAACGAGTTTGAGCTCTCTTTCGTCGAGCAGCAGTTCCTCTCTTCTTGTTCCGCTTCGACTAATATCGATGGCTGGATATGTTCTTCTTTCAACAAGCCGTCTGTCGAGATGCAGTTCCATATTTCCAGTTGCCTTGAACTCTTCGAAAATAACTTCGTCCATTTTCGAGCCGGTATCTATAAGGGCTGTTGCGAAAATTGTCAGTGAGCCGCCGAATTCAACGTTTCTTGCAGCTCCGAAGAATTTTTTAGGCATTTGCATAGCACCTGCATCGACACCTCCGGTCAGGATTTTTCCTGAATGCGGCATTTCTGTATTATACGCACGAGCAAGCCGTGTTATTGAATCCAAAAGAATTACGACATTTTCACCGTACTCAACGAGCCGTTTTGCTTTTTCGATTACGACCTCTGCCACCTGGCAATGACGTGATGCCGGCTCATCAAAGGTTGAACTTATTACCTCAACGTCTTCAGCTGTTTTTCGCTGCATTTCCGTAACTTCTTCCGGCCGCTCGTCAATCAGCAGAACAATCAGTTTTACTTTCGGATAGTTAGTACTGATTGCATTTGCCAGTTTTTGCAGCAGAACGGTTTTACCTGTCCGCGGAGGAGCAACTATGAGGCCTCGCTGACCCATTCCAACCGGCGTTACAATATCGATTATTCTTGTGCTCAATTCCTGCGGAGTAGTTTCGAGCATAATCCGCTCTTCGGGATGCAGGGGGGTTAGATCGCTGAACACAGTTTTTTCCGCAAGATTGTCGGGGTCTTCAAAGTTGATGGCCTCAACGCGCAGCAGTGCGAAATATTTTTCCGAATCTTTCGGCGGCCGAATCTGGCCTGAAACAACATTTCCGGTTCGCAGCCCGAATCTTCTTATCTGGGAAGGCGAAACATATATATCATCGGGACTTGAGAGATAATTATAGCTTGGATTTCTCAGGAAGCCGTATCCGTCCGGCAGAACTTCCAATACCCCTTCGCCGTACATTAAACCGTTTTGGCGGATACGTTCTTTCAGGATTCTAAATACCAGGTTCTGTTTTTTCAGTGCTGTATATTCTTTGATGTTTTCTTTTTTTGCTATATCGTGCAGTTCAGTAACGCTGAGTTTCTGTAAATCGGTCAGGTACAAATTACCTTTTTTGACACGCTCATATTTAGCGTGCGTGGATTCTTCTTCGGTTTTTTTCTTTTTTGGAAAATTGTTTTTTGCTTTATCGCCGCTGTTGTTTTTAATTGCAGTTGCAGTTTTGGTGTCACCATTTTCTTCTACCGCTGGTTTTATCGCTTCCTCTTCAACAGCTGTTTTTTTTACGGTTCTTTGTCTTTTTACCGGTTTGGCTTTTTCGGTTTTGGCATCGGCCTTAGCCATAATAACTCCTTTTTCTTTGTTAACTTAAAATGTTATGTAATTTCTGATTTAAAGACATTCCTTTGGGAGTTCCTCAGGATTTGATTTTCGAATAATTGGGACAAGATTGCAGAAATAGAATTAAAATAATATATCAAAATATAGACATCGGCAAACGAGGGAGGCAGCTACTTTACAAAAACCCCACTCAGCTATTATTAATAATACGAGAGAAAATATCAGTGATTTGTCTGGCCAGTGCTGGTAAGCCAGCGTTATTATCAACAGTATTATCGGCTATAGCGACTTTGTTGTCCAGAGAAATTTGAAATTTTTCTCTTATTTTAACCTGCTTTTCGTCCAAATTTCGGCTTGTTTTGATTCTGTTTAACCTTAATGATTTTTTGCAATCGACAAAAACGAGTTTATCACAGCGTTTATGCCAGCCAATTTCTATCAATAGCGGTACATCGAGCACGATTGCCCTGGTTTTTGGTTGTTGCTGATACTTTTCTATGAGTAGCTCGATTTTGGCCAGCACTGGCGGATGGATTATACTATTTAGTTTGTCGAGTTTTTCCTTGCTGCCAAAGGCGGCCTCGGCTAATTTTATTCGCTCGATTTGGCCGGAACTATCGAGAATTTCTTTTCCGAAGATTTCAGCTACTTTTTCTTTTATATTTTTTTCATCGAGGATTTTGTGTGCGATTTTGTCAGCATCAATGACTTTGCAGCCAAGTTTAGCGAATTCATTTGTTACGGAGCTTTTGCCTGAGCCGATTCCGCCGAGGATTCCAATTACAGGTTTTTTTACTGATTTGCCCACAGGCAAAAATGTTAACTGCTGCCCGGCAACAGGTCAAGCACAATTGCAGGGCAGGTTTTTGCCTGTTTTTTTTAGCCGAGTACTTTGGCGTGCTGCTTTTTGAAAATCCGATTTAAGCTCTTGGATAAATAATTATCCATAACCACATCCCAGCTCATATTTTTAGCCATTGCGTAACCGGTTTTAATTGCGTTTTCCGGCTCAGCTTCATTTTTTGCCAGCAGGCGAATTATATCTTCAGCAACTTTTTTGTTAACCCTGCTCTCGACGGTTGCACAAAGCGAAGCGTCGAGCAGAAGTAAATCGTTAAGGTCGGCATAGTCGCTCGTTTTAAGGTCAGTGTAGTCGGCAATTATGACATTTCCAGCCGTCTGAGATTCACCGTTTAATCTCGGCAGAGGCAGGTCGTCCTCATTTAATCTGACAATGGTGTCTTCGGCAAAGCCGGCACAACCGCAGATACTGCTTACAACGCATATGCTTCCAAAGGTCAGCGATTCAAGATGAGCAATTCCAAACGGCTCATAAATACTAAGACCGAATTCCACATCGCTGCCTTTGCGTATGTCCATAAATTCCATATGTTCGGGCATTTTTTTTCCGCAGCTTTTACGGCTGAAACCAAACTGATTCATAAAGATGAATTTTATATTTCTGCTTCTCGTATTGAATTCCTGGATTTGGGAATAGAAATTTGCCTCTCCTCCTGAAAGGTCGGGCATTCCTTCCCTGTGAGCCAGCGGCCATTTGTAGGATGATTCCATATTGTAAATATCATGGCTGCGTCGCTGGGCAACTTCGGTGGAGAGCAGGAACATAACTGCGGTTTTTCCCTGCTTTCTAAATTCTTCTTCAAGCTCATAGAGTATATGCAAATCCCGCCACAAGCCCTTACTTCTAACCAGCCGTGTTACATGAGTTAATATTACATCCGGCTTAAAGCCAAGCAGATTCTCACAGTACTGCTGCAGTCGTCCCTTTGATTCGAGCCGTTCATTTGTATCGATTTCGTAGGCAGGTATGCCGTTATAAACAACCTGAATATCAGCTGTTTCAAATTCGGGAGCGAGAAATTGCATTTCATCAGCTGCGTAATCGCCGACTGCACAAATCGTATCACAGTATTTCGATGTTTTAATCAGGGCGTGTTTGAAATAATCGTCCTGACTGCCGAGCACTTCATCGATATAGAGTTTGTTGTTACGTGCATATTTCAGAACGTTATAGAACATCGTATCCTGGCCGGGATGTTCTTCAACTATTCTGCGAATAGTGGCTACTTCATGAGCGTAGAAAATGGTTTTGAAATCGTATTCCTTGTCGAGAATTGCAGCCAGCACTGTCGGCATACCCATAAATTCATGAGCTACAACTGCGGTTAAATCGCCGGTTGCACCTATCGCTTTTAGAGCTGCTATTGCCACCGGAGCCAGCCGTACATATTGTTCGAACTCCCACGAATCTTCATACAAATCGCTTCGCAGTCCAAATCTTTTGAACATTTTTTCTTTGAAATCATCGACAACCGATTTTTTGATATGTTTTACATCTACGAGCAGGACTTCCGGAGAACTTTTTACGCCGGTTTTTTTATCGACAAAGGTTTCTCTTCCGTAAACTATTCCGGCGTTGTAGTCATGTTCTATTTCCTGAAAATCCATAGCATAGATTGTGTTTACGAATCCGCCCATAGATGAGTAGAGTACCTGGCCGTCTTCGCCGAGCTGATATGACATTGGCCCTTGCGTATCGAAAAGCGGGCCTACGAGTATGGAGCGCTGCACGTCATTGAGATATGATTTGCTGGTAAAAAATCCCTGTAGTACAGCTCCAATGCCGCCGATTTTTCCTGTTGCTTCGTGTGTTACGTGTACAAGTGTTGTTTTATCAGGCATACTTCCTCCGTTGTGATATGTTGCCAAATCAGGTTGTCGTTTTAGTTATCTTCATAGAATATTTTGCTCCAGCCGCACCAGCTTTGTTTTGGTTGTTTTCGGCAATCCGAAATTGCCGAGCGCAGCTGGCACGCATTTTCTATTAAAACGGCAAAAAAGGGCTGTCAATGCAGAAAAATCCGGCCAAATTTGCCAAAAAACTGTAAAAAATCACATCTTTTGGGCGTTTTTTGTGTGTCTTTGGCAAAAACAGCTGATTTTTATGTTTTGAATTCTTTTATTGTGCGGAGTTGTTATAATGAAAGTGTATTTTTTCGGACGATTTTGAAGGGGCTATTGATGAGAAAAACAGCGTTCAAAAGGGCATCGGCTTTTACCCCGTTAGAGAATGTCTCTGTTTTTAATGGGCTAAAAAGGCGAAGTTCTCTAACGGGGTTTACTTTGATTGAGATGGTAATTGTTGTTGCGATTATTGCAGCTTTGACTGTTGCGGTAATTGCCACTGCCACTCGCATCCAGAGCAAGGCCAAGGAGGAATTGACGGCAAACACCATTTCGCTTTTAACCGCCGCTCTATCTGAGTTTCAAAGCTATGATTATAGTTATGATGCTAGCTCACTTTATTCCGATTTGGATTTCCCGATAGATTGCAATGGTTATGGATATGCCGATATTGGAACTGAATTAGGCAATGCATTAGGTGTGACGGTTACAGTTGATGTTGATAACGATGCGAATGATTCCGGCTGTGAGGCGATGTATTTTCTGCTGAGCCGAGTTCCGCAATGTAGAAAGATTCTGGAAAGGATTGACCGCTCTTTGGTTACTAATAAGGATAGTAATGGTGATGATTTGGAAATAATAGTTGATGGTAGAAATTATTCGCTGTTGAGGGTTATTGATTCCTGGGGCAACACGCTTAGATATGATTACTACGATGAAGACAATTATGACAAAGACGATTCTGACAATGACTGGACGAGAAATTTTCCTGTGCTTACTTCTTCTGGCCCGGACGGAAAATTAGATACCGACGACGATATCTCCAGCAGATAAAAATTATCTTTGCCAATTTCGTAATACGTGAAGCGTATCTTGTATCTTGTGATGCGTACTGCGTAATCGGTTAGCCCTGCCATCACTATGGCAGGGTCTGTTTTTTGTTTCTATTCAAACATTTGCTGCGTTTCTGTCTTTTTGCTCTTTGCTTTAGCCGCCTTTTTGAAGGTTATATTAACCTGGCTTAATGGAGGACAATCAATCTGCTTTTCACTAAGCAAATCTTCGATGGTTAGAATTTGTAATCTTGGGTGTTTTTTTTTGCCCCATGGCGAGTCATAAAATCCTGCGCTTGCCGCCTCTACTATCATCGGCTTTGTTGGCTTATTCATTGTTAATAAAACACCTATCTGTGCTTTTTCACGGTCTATCACACCCCGTAAATCTCTTATGTGAGAAACATTGACATTTCCTGCCTTGACAGAAAATATAATTTGTTTTGTCTTGCCTCCGGTTCCTTCATCGTGGAAATACAATCTGCCGTCAATTCCTTTATCTGCACCTTTTTTCTTCTCTGCCGAGCGCGCGCCAACAAGGCCCAATGCCCAGCACTCAAACTGGAATGTATCTTCTTTGGCAAGTTGCCTTGCACCAGTTATGTCTTTCGGTTCACCAATAACTTTGTAAGTCTCGCGTACCTTCTCCCCAAAGGCATCCTGCAGCCTATGCTTTATAAGTCCAATTGCAAGATGGGTAATGTCAATCCCGATCCACCGCCGATTAAGCCTTTGAGCAACTGCTATTGTGGTTCCGCACCCACAGAACGGATCAAGAACAACATCGCCCTCATTGCTACTGGCCTTGATTATTCGCTCTAAAAGTGCTTCGGGCTTCATGGTTGGAAAAAGTTGCTTAATTGGTGGTACTCGCCCAATTTCCCAAACATCGTCTTGACGTACACCTGCTGAATTCTTTCCCTCGGTTTTGGATGGTAGGCGGTTGCCCTTTTCATCAAAACTAGAAATAATTTTAGCTGTTCCAAAACGTTTTAGGGTGGATTCTGCGCGACTCATATAGAGTTGATTAAAAACCCTGTTTCTGTTCTTAGATTTGGAATAAAAAAGAATTATATCATGATTTCTTTGGAATGTATATTTACCAGCTGGCCATTTTCGATAATGCCATACAATTTCATTGATAAAATTTTGTGGCTCAAAAATTGCGTCCATTAGTAACTTCAGATAATGGCTTGCTGTTGGGTCGCAATGTAGATAGATACTGCCGGTTTCTTTAAGAACTCTTTTTAATTCCACCAGTCTTGGAGCCATCATAGACAAATATGCCAGCATATCATTTTCGCCGAGAAAAGTTCTGAATGCCTGCATCACCTGTGAAACTTTCCCACCTTTTTCTACGGTCTCCTGCCAAGCCGCTGCTGCTAAGGTGTCCCAGTGCCACGTATCGTCAAACGCTTTTATTTGTGCGCCGCTTCTGCCGCCGTCCTTTTCTGCAAAAAGAACGTTATAATCCTGATTGCTGTTAAATGGCGGGTCAAGGTAAACCAAATCAACCGATTCATCTTTTATATATCTTTGTAAGATGTCGAGGTTGTCCCCGTAATACAGTTTATTTTTTTCCACGCTCATAAACTCTCACAATCCATGTTTATACATAGCTATCTAAATTTTCCCTCGCTTACTTTCTATCATTTGCTTGCTTTTGTCAAATCTTCTTTTTGCACAAAAAATCTGTGTTAATCCGTGAAATCCGTGGTTAATTAAAAATAGATTCCTCGGCTTCGCTCGGAATGACAAAAAAGCAAACCCCACCATAGTGATGGTGGGGCTAACCGATTACGCAATACGCACGACGAAAAACGAAAAATCCGTGGTTAAGTTCCTGCTCCAAAAACTTTCCAAAACGATTGATTCAAAAAAAAGAGGCAGTGAAAAAACTGGTTCTTTTTTGAC
>JAGLNB010000110.1 GCA_023139715.1 Planctomycetota bacterium
CATTTTCAAGTGATTTGGTTTTATCTGGAACAATCAAGTCCGCGTCAAATTCCAGTATAGTTCCGAGGCCATCGCAGCTTTTGCATGCACCGTAGGGACTGTTAAAACTAAATAATCTTGGCGAAAGTTCTTCGAGTGATGCCTGCGGATGCTGCGGACAGGCAAATTTTTCGCTGTAGATAATTTTTTCCCATTTATTATTTTGGCCTTGGTCATTTTCTGCTTCTGGCATTGCCAGCAGTACCAAAACCACACCATCGGCCAATTTCAAAGCTGTCTCTATTGAATCGGCCAATCTAATTTCTACGCCCTTTTTTATAATTAATCTATCCACAACAGCTGCTATGTCGTGTTTTTTATTTTTATTCAGATTTATTTTAGCCGAATTTCTCAGGTCGCAAACTTCACCATTAACAAGCACCCTGACAAATCCTTCTCGCTGTATATTGCTAAATACATCTTTGTGTTCACCTTTTTTGCCGCGAATCATTGGAGCGCAAATCTGGATTTTCGTACCCTCTTCTCGCTGGAGTATGGATTCAACTATCTGCGACGAGTGCTGACTACTGATTGGTTCTCCACACACCCAGCAATGTGGCTGACCGGCTCGCGCAAAGAGCAATCTGAAATAATCGTAGATTTCCGTTGTGGTAGCCACAGTTGAACGTGGATTACTGCTGGCGCTTCGCTGCTCTATTGCTATAGTTGGCGGCAGCCCTGTAATATCTTCGACCACTGGCTTTTGCATTTGTTCGAGAAACTGTCTTGCATAAGCACTTAGCGATTCGACATATTTTCTTCTGCCTTCGGCATAAATCGTATCAAAAGCGAGCGAGCTTTTTCCTGAACCGCTTATTCCGGTAATGACCACCATTTGGTCACGTGGAATTTCAAGCGAAATGCCTTTTAAGTTGTGCTCGGCAGCTCCGGTAATTTTAATCGTTTTTTTTACCTTTTTAGCCATACTTTCTCTTTTAGCCGTTTGTTGTAGCTATGCGGAAATTTCCGCAATAATCCAAACTAGCTATTGTAACAAAATATGTCCAAAAAGTAAACTGTTTTTTGGCGCCGTGATTAACATATCAAATTGCGTCCTCAAGCAGAAATGGCTGGAGAACAACACTATGATAGTGATTTTTAAGCTGGTTTATTTTGAGATTGCTGAAACAAAAGTAATCAATTAATTAAAACTAAAAATTTAGAAATCGGTGACAATTTTAGCCGACCTTATTACCACCGGCTCAGCAGGAACATCCCGCATACCTCTGCGAACCGTTGTTTTGACAGATGCGATTTTATCCACCACATCCATACCTTCGACCACTTTTCCAAATACCGCATATCCAGGATTTCGACTGTCAATATAGTCAAGATTTGGATTATCTTTATGATTGATGAAAAACTGACTTGTAGCGCTATTGGGATTATTTGTTCGAGCCATAGCGATTGTTCCTCTATTGTTTTTCAAGCCGTTTTCCGCTTCGTTCACTATCGCCGAATGTGTTTGTTTTCGAGCCATATCCATTTCAAAGCCACCGCCTTGTATCATAAAACCTGCTATAATCCGGTGGAATATAGTTTCATCGTAAAAGCCTTTTTCCACATACGTTAAAAAGTTTTCTACGGTAACGGGTGCCAACTCTTCATTAAGCTCAATAATAATATCACCCATATTTGTTTTCAGTTTTACTGCTACTGTTTTTTTATCCATCTGCTCTGCTTTCTTACTGGCTGCCTTTTTTTCAATTTCTTTTTCTACAATCACGTTTTTTTTCTTTTCGCATCCAGATGTCAAGAAAGCACCAGCAAAAACCATCAATAACAAACCCAGCTTAAACTTAGCATTCATAAAACATTTCCTTTAATCATTAATTTTGTCATCAATCCCATTTATGTTTTTTCAGAGATTCAAGAATCATCTCGGCACACTGCATTGCAGCAAGTCCTTCTTCGACACTGACTTCCGGCTTTAGCGTTTTATCTGCTACAGCTTTTAAGAATTGTTCCTGCTCAAGTCGCAGCGGCTCTTTGTCATCTATTTTGAGTTCTTCTATGTGCAGCAAATCCGGCCAATTAACTTTAAGCAGTTCAAGCCCTTCACTGTCACGCAGTTTTCGAACTTTTTCTGCAATATCGATATTGGGGTCAGCTTTGACAACAATTCCATACTTTTTGAAATAATCCAAACTCAGATATGCCTGCCGACTAAAAACGTGTAACTTTCTCTCTGTTTTCAACGCCAGCCGTGAAGCCGTGATATTTGCGATGCATCCGTTTTCAAAAACAATCCTCGCATTACAAATATCTTCATTTTCATCTATGACGTTTACACCAACCGCATCCACTCTTTTTATTTTACTTTCAGCCATGGACAAAATTATATCTATGTCGTGAATCATCACATCGAGTACCACGCCAATATCTGTCGAGCGGAATGGATACGGGCTTATTCGGTTTGCCTCGATAAATTTCGGCTCGATATCAAGTCGTTTCATCGCCTGCACGACCGGATTACATCGCTCGGAATGGCCTACAGCGGCAATGCAATTTTGCTTTTTTGCCAATTCGACAATTTTTTTTCCTTCTTCAACATTGACAGCCAGCGGTTTTTCTATCATCACAGCGATATTGTTTTCGATAAAAAACCTGGCCAGTTCATAGTGAGCTGCTGTTGGCGTTGCTATAGTTACAGCATCAACTTTTCCGAGTAGTTCTCTGTAATCAGCAAAAGCCTCGCAATTATATTTTCCCGAAAGCCGTTTCGCTTTTTTTACATCCGCATCCACAACTGCAACAAGCTGGCTTTGCGGCAACTCACTATAAACTTTGGCGTGAATAGCACCCATTTTTCCGGCACCGATAACAGCTGTACGTATTTTTACATCATTCATTTTTGTATTGAAATCCTTTTGTATTAAGAATTGTTATCTTTTAATGTCTGAACGTTTCGAGGTATCGGCCAAATCTGTGTTCGTTACTATTTATAACTGTATCCACCATCGCCCTGACGTTTTCATCCATTTGATTTTCAGCGGCCAGTTGTTTTGCGTTTTCCAAAAGCGTTCCTTTTTTACGGTACAACTTTTTATATGCCTGGAGAATATTCTGCTGCTCTTTTTCGTCTAACCCAGCTCTTACCAAACCTCTTTTGTTTACTCCTCGCACTTTTGACGGGTAGTGCCCACTAACTATCAAAAACGGTGGCACATCATGATTTATCCCCGCCAGCCCTGCTGCATAGCACCATTTCCCAACCGTTACAAACTGATGCATAAGCACCATTCCACTGAGCCACACACCTGTTCCTATTTTGCAATGCCCGCTTATCTGTGTATAATTGCTCATGACAATTTTATCTTCAAGTTTGCAGTCATGGCCGATATGCACACCTATCATAAGCAGATTGCTACTTCCTATTTCTGTCTGGTCGTCTTTATAGATACTCGGATGAATAGTTACTTGTTCACGAACAGTGTTGCCGTCGCCGATTGCAAGCCGTCCTATTGATGAATCTGCGTTTAACCCCAATATCTGAGGCATACCTCCAATAACGCAGTTAGCGAAAAAGTGGTTGTTCTTTCCGATTGTTACATCTTTTCCAACCACAACATTTGCGTCAAGCAGGGTTCCTTCGCCAATAGATGTTCCGCTTCCAACAACACAATTAGGGCCAATTGTTACACCTTCTGCCAATTTTGCACTTTTATGAATTATTGCACTGGGGTGTATTTGCATAATTTTGATATCTTTCATTTAACTTGTTTTACGTTTTTTGCAATTGTTCATCATCAACGAGCATAAATTTAATTTGCGCCTCAGCTACTATACTTTGCCCTACCATTGCTTTGCATTTACACTTTGCCATTCTCTCTTTCATTCTTACAGCTTCGGATATGAGAATGAGCTGGTCTCCCGGCACAACGGCCTTTCGCAATTTCACACCATCCATGCTCAGTAATACTGCAAGTTTACCTGTATGTTCAAGTTTTTGTGCGAACAGCAATCCCGACACTTGTGCCATCGCTTCTACTATAAGCACACCCGGCATAATCGGCGTTCCTGGAA
>JAGLNB010000111.1 GCA_023139715.1 Planctomycetota bacterium
AGGTCGTTTAGTCCTGTGCCCATGCGAATAGAATTAAGAAGATGACTAAGAAAAACAACAAGGCATTTACATTAGTTGAGCTATTGGTAGTCATAGGTGTGATAGGGATGCTTATGGGGATACTGCTGCCGTCTTTGTCTGTTGCGAGGGAACAGGCAAGATGCGTTGTATGCAAATCCAATTTAAGAAACATAGGGCTTGCCCTGAGACTTTACATAGATGATTTTAACGGAAAGATGCCTTCGGCGGATCCTTCCCCAGGACATTACGGCCAGAAAAGTCAGTATTGGTTTATGAATTCGGAATTGATGGGGTATTTGGATTTAGAGATTCGAAGCGATCCAAATGGCGACTTAATCGGTCCACCAAAAGAGCGTTCCGTTCTAACCTGTCCATCGCACAGAAAGCCAGATATGACGAGACACAGTCCGCCGAATTACCTTGCCCAGCAACGTGAATATGCTTTGAGTTATATGGCCAATGGAACGCTTGGTGTTTCGAATCAACACTTTGCTTCCGGGGAATATCGTTATGAGAGTGAATATAAAAAACCAAGAGAGGCAATGATGTTTTGTGATGGAAATGGAACAATGCAAGCCCCGGGAACCGTTTTGTATGGCGGTTGTCCGAAAGAGAATTTTGAATTCCGGCATAGAGGAAAAGCCAATGTGCTGTTTCTCGACCAGCATATCGAATCGCTCAGAGAAGAGGATATTCCTTTTTGCACAATGTTTGACGAAAAAAGGCTTGGTACGTTTTGGTATGCAAAAAGAGCAAAAAGAAGGTGAGGTTGGATTTATAATTATGAAAAAAATAATTTATGTATTATTGATTGTCCTGACATTTAGCGGGGCGGCATCGGCTCGATATATCAACGGTATCAATTGGGCTGATAGTGTTTATAGCCACACGGACAAAATTCAAAGCTGGGCTGACGGCTATTGCGGCGGGCCTGGTGCAATGCTTATGGATTCGAATACACCGGCAACAACATGGCTTGTGCTTGGCCCAAATGATGCCGACCAAAACGGAAATATGTATGCCTGGGATTTCGAGCAGGGCGACAGGGATTATGTCGCCGGTTGGCGTACGGGTTCGCCTTTACACGCTGACCAGGAAATTATCGTTAAATTTGAAACAGGGATTGAGGATATAGATGGTGATGATATTGTTATAAGAATATTCTGCGGTCCTATTGCCGTTGCTTCTGTCTGGGCAGGTACTGATGCAAATGATTTTGTGCAAATCGGCACAATCGAAGGTCGGTTGGATGAAACTCCAGGTATGGGCGGCTGTCTTTATGATGCGTTTTTTGATTTCAACGGTATGTTCGCAGAGGATGTTAATTTCATCCGGGTTTTCAGAGAAGTTACAGAAGCGCAATCAGGAATGTTTTTCGATTCGTTCAGCACCGCTTATATCGATGAGCCGTTCGATTGCAATGAGGTTGGTTTGTTCGGGTGGGCGTTAGCCGGCGACATTGACAAAAGCTGTTATGTTGATATGAAGGATTTTGCGTTATTGGCGAAACTGTGGCAAAAGTGCAATGACCCTAATGCTGACGATTTTGATGGAACACTTTTCGATGACCCCAATTCAATACCGTCAAGCTGCCACGGCGTATGGCAGGCGGGAATGGGTTTGGCTGGTGATTTAAATCAGGATTGTCGGATTGATTTTCTGGACTTGCAAATTTTTGCAGAGCAGTATCTAACTTGCAATAATCCTGATGATTCTAATTGCAGCCCGACATGGTAGTGCGTGAAATTTTGGTTTCGGACAAAAAATAATATTTATCAAAATGTATGGAGAAAACATTGTAATGGAAAAGAAATGGTATATGAAAACGGTTATTGTTGTAGTTGTGTTAGCCATAATGAGCGGCTTTTTGTTTGTATCTGGTTGCAGTGAATCGGACGGTAATTCGGCAAAAGTTGAGGAGTTAAGCAGACAAATTGTGCCGTTGCAGATTTGCAGAGTCGGTAAGGAAATCGAAACAATTACACTAAGCCAGGCAATGGCTTGGCACGAGAGTCATGAACACGAACATGGGCACGGACATGAACATGATATAGCTGAAAAACAAACTGCTGGAACTGTCGAAGAGAAAATACAAACTCCTCAACACCATCATCATTTGTGCCTGGGCGTTGTAACCGGATACCAAGCCATTCGCTATGCCACTGGTGAACTTTTTGGAGACGATGTTCCGCAGGCATCTGATTTTGATATTAAAGTCAGCGGCTCAATGGATGGAGTCTGGGATGTAATGAGTTTTTATACCGGCAGAGAACTGGAATTTGAAGGTGAGCCGAAGGAACTGGGTTTGGAAAGTTTTACTTTTACAGCGAAGCGAATTTCCAAGGATAAATCCATTATCTTTCGTATTCGTCAGGGACTAATACCGGATGAATTTTTCGCACTTAAGAACCAGGGAGCCACTTGCAGCAGTAGCGAACTGAGAAAAGTAAAAAAACAGGCCTTGTTGAATATTTTATCTGCTGATGCTAAGGGGTGTTTTGAATCCTTACAGGGTGTTTTATAACCCTGTTTACGCCGAATCGCAGTGTCAAAAATAAGGTTTTTTGAGGTTATGAAATGAGTTATAAGCTTTTCGGGAACGCAATTTTAGGGTATATTAATAGCTGGTAATGCGGGCACAGATGAATTTTTAGGCGAAAATATTATGGAAAACAAAAAATTAATACCGCTTTCGATGGCCAAAGTTGGTGCGAAAGTGAAACTCGCAAATGTTGATTCAGGACGTGGGATGAGAAGCCGTCTCGCGGCGATGGGACTTGTGCCCGGCGTGGAAATCACGGT
>JAGLNB010000112.1 GCA_023139715.1 Planctomycetota bacterium
AACCGGAACCTGCGATTGGTCAAAGGCAGCTGGAAGTGATATTGTGATTATAACCAGCGGTATGCCGAGAAAACCCGGGATGAGCAGGGACGACCTGCTAAGCAAAAACGTCCAAATCATAAAATCTGTCAGTGAAAACACAGCGAAATATTGTCCAGATAGTTTTGTTATAGTTGTGGCCAATCCGCTCGATGCGATGGTTTATGCAGCGGCAAAAGTTACGGGCTTTGCGAAAAACAAAATTATGGGAATGGCCGGCGTGTTAGATAGTGCTCGGCTCGGCTGCTTTATTGCCCGCCAATTGGGTGTCAGTACTGAAGATATAAAATGCGTTTTAATGGGCGGCCACGGCGATGATATGGTGCCATTGGTTAGATTCACGACCGTTAGCGGTGTGCCAATAAGCGAACTTTTAAGTGCCGAGGCAATTGATAAATTGGTCAAAAGAACGAGAAATGGCGGAATTGAAATCGTTAATCTGCTCGGCTACAGCGGCTATTATGCACCGGCTGCAGGGGCGATTAAAATGGCTGAAGCGATTTTGAAGGATAAAAAAGAGCTTCTCAGCTGCTGTGCGTACTGCGATAGTGAATATAAGGCAGGCGGATATTTTGTTGGCACGGCGGCTGTTCTTGGTAAAAATGGCGTAGAAAAAGTTGTCGAACTTGATTTGAATGAGCAGGAAACAGAACAGTTTGAAGTGTCGCTTGCTCATGTAAAAGAGCTTTCCGTAAAAGTTGACGGGATTTTGCAGAGCTGACCTAAATTTTTAACGCATTACTTTTTTATGGCTGCCTAAAATTTGTATTTTTTTTGCAGCTGAAAAATATACTTTAGTTTGACGTTTAATCTTCGATAATTACGTTATGTGCTGTAAACATTTTGTTTTAGCCATTTTAAACGATAATATAGAGTAAACAGGACAATCAAATGGAATTGATAAAGAAGATTAAGCAGGCCGAGGTTCAGGCAAAGGGAATCGTTGCTCAGGCCAAAGCCGATGCAGCCGAGCAAATCGAGCAAATTGCTGTCAAACGCACTCGAACGCTTCAGCAAGCCGAAGTTGCGAGAAAAAAAGCGATTCAGGCGGCAATAGCTGGTGCGAAATCACAGGCCGCCGGCGAAGTTGAGCAGCTCAAATCACAAGCTGCCGAGCAGCGAGAGCAGCTTAAAAATAAGGCCGCAGAAAAAACAGATGCAGCAGTGAAAAAGGTAATGGACTACTTCAAGAGCTGATTTTATGGCCGTTGTTAAAATGAAAAAATTTCTGATTGCCAGCCATCAAAGCGATGCTGCTGTTCTTTTGGAATCTCTGCAAGGCGAAGGGATTTGCCAGTTATTAAATTCCGACCAGGCAATGGTTACGAAAGAATTTCCCGAATTGACGGTTTCGGCAAAGCGGCCAAAAGAAATCGAGGATTTACTTGGCCGGCTTTTGAAATGTATTTCATTTCTGAAAAATTATGCTAAACCGGCAGCCGGCCTTGGCAGTGCCCTGGCTCCGCTGAGGGAAATCGATAGAAAAACGTATGATGAAATCGTCAGCGATGAAAAATTTAACGAATCAGTTGAAGAAGTTTTATCTGTCGGGCTTGGGATAGAAAATACATTATCCAAAATAGAAAATTTGAATGGCAGTTTAGCTCAGCTGCAATTATGGAAGGCATTGCAAACGCCGGTTGAAGAAATTAGCGAGTTGGAAAATTCAACTTGCCTTGCCGGATTACTGCCGAGCCAAAAGTTCGAGGAAATCAGAGGCGGGCTTGATGAATTTGACACAGCCGTTGAATTGGTTGCTGAAGCTGACGGTAAAACCGCCTGCCTTATCGTGTGTTTGAATGCGAATCTTAATGAAGTGCAAAAATTGCTGCGTTCGGTGGATTTTGAGGCCGCAAATTTCGATGCAATGCACGGCACGCCCGCTGAATTAATAGCCGATTACAATAAGAAACTTGGCGAGGCAAACGAGCAATTACAAAATCAGCTCGAAACCGCAAAATATTTAAGCGAAAATCTTGGCCGTTTTGAAATCCTTTATGACCATTACAATAATCTTTTAACGAGAGAGCAAACCCGAACGCAATCGGCGGCCACTGAAAAAGTAATTGTTTTCGAGGGCTGGGTCAAAAAGCACGATTACAAGCGATTGGAAAAAATCGTTGCCGGTTTTTCAGCTTCAAATCTGAACGGCGTTACGGTCGGCGAAGACGAGCAGCCGCCAATTGAGATAGAAAATAATGCAGCGGTTAAACCGTTTGAAACTATTACGCGTTTGCACGGTATGCCGAATGTCGGCGACGTTGACCCGACGGCGTTTCTCGCTCCGTTTTTTGCCCTGTTCTTTGGGATTTGCCTGACAGATGCCGCCTACGGAATAATAATAATGGCTTTTTCCTGGTGGCTTATCAAAAAATTTCAGGGCGATAAAAAAGCATTCTGGATGTTATTAATCTGCTCGATTTTCACAGTTGTTGCTGGTGCTTTGACGGGCGGCTGGTTCGGCGATGCTTTTCAATCCCTTATTCCGCAAAGCAGTCCGGCTTATGGTGCAATCAATGGTGTGCGTGAAAAAATTATGCTCTTTGACCCTATGAAAGAGCCGATGACTTTCTTTGTCATTTCGATAGGGCTTGGCTATGTGCAGATTATGTTCGCACTGTTCATTGGCTTATTCAATAACATAATCCGCAAAGATTATGCGACGGCGGTTTTCAATTTTCTCGTCTGGATAATATTTCTTAATTCGCTCGCTGTTTTTGGCTGGAGCAAATATGCGCAAATGCCGACAGTGGCTACAATCGTCGGCTGGCTCGCTGTTCTTGGGGCGGTTTTGATATTCCTTTTCACCGAAAGAAAATCCGGTATGGCAGCCCGGTTTGGCAGCGGGTTCTTTTCGCTCTTTAGTACGGTCTTTTATTTCGGCGATATTTTAAGCTATGTAAGATTGATGGCTTTGGGAATGGTGACGGCCGGTCTTGGAATGGCTGTAAATATTCTCGTTAAACTGCTTATGGATATTCCTTATGTTGGATTTATACTTGGAGCTTTGCTGTTTGTTGGCGGGCATTTATTGAATCTTGCACTTTCTGTTTTGAGTTCGTTTGTGCATAGTTTGAGATTACAGTTTGTCGAATTTTTCCCGAAATTTTTTACCGGCGGTGGCGAAGAATTCAAGCCGCTGGCATTGTGCAATAAATATTTCCTAATGAAAGAAAAAAAAGCGGCATCGGAGTAACTAAAAGTTTAAAACTTAAAGTGCAAAACTTAAAACCAAAACTCAAAGCTTAAAATTTTCAGCTGGTGCTGAATTGGCCATTGGCAGTTTTGAATTTTGAACTGTAGTTTTTAGCTTTCAGTTTTAAGTTTTAAACTCTTGAAATATAATGCAGGAGTTAACGAAGTACGAAAGGAGATTTATAAAATGGATTACGCAATGGCAATAGCTTTGGCTGGAGCGGCAGTAGCAACATTTATCGCTGGCATTGGTTCTTCGATAGGATTGGGAATAGCCGGGCGGGCGGCAGCTGGCGTGCTTGCTGAAAAGCCCGAAAGATATGGACTTATGACGCTTCTCGTTGTACTGCCGAGTACGCAGGGCATTTACGGACTCGTAATCAGTTTATTTGTAATGCTTAAATTGAATATGTTTGGCGGCGGAGTGGATAGTTTATCCATTGCTACTTCTTTGCAATTGTTTGCGGGCTGTTTGCCGGTGGCTGTGGCTGGCCTGTTCAGCGGAATTCATCAGGGAAAGGCCTGTGCCGGCGGAATTGTTATGGCAGCTAAGAGGCCTGAGATGGGTATTAAAGCCGGTCTTGTTTATGCAGCTTTGGTTGAGTTCTATGCAATTCTTGGTTTCCTCGTTTCGCTGCTGATAATTATGATTGGCGTTACAGTTGGCTAAGATGGGTATTGGTATTTAAGTGTGAGTGCTGCAAAAGAGGGAAAAATAAATGGGTACTGAACAGGTAGTTGAAAAAATACTTTCTGATGCGAGCGAGCAGGCGGCTGAAATAAAAAAAGAAGCTGCTGAAAAAACATCAGCGGCGCAAGCCGAGCTGGCAGGCCAAATTTCTGACTATGAAAAGCAGACCGCCCGATTGGCTGAAAAAAACGCAGAAGATGAAAAGTCGCATATTCTTGCAGCCGTAAGAATGGAAAACGCCAGAGAATTTCTCACTCAAAAATGCAGAATTCTTGATGAGGTTTTCGAAAAAGCCATCGAAAGTTTGAAGGGTTTGCCGGATGCTGAATATAAAAATCTGTTCGCTGATTTAATGCTCCACGCAGTTGAAACCGGCGATGAAGAAGTTGTTATTGGAAAAGATGAAACGAGAATTGATGAATCGCTCGTTAGAGAAGTCAGTAGCAAGTTGGCACACGGCTATAAAAATGAATTACATTTATCGCCGCAGAGGGAAAATTTGCTGGCTGGCTTTATTTTGAAACGCGGCAAAATAAAAAATAATGTTTCGCTTGAAGTGCTGATTACTCAGGCGAGAAAAGAATTGGAAATAGAATTGGCAAAGGAACTATTCGAAAGCTGAAAATTTAAAGCTAAAAACTTAAAACCAAAGTTTAAAATTGAAAATTTAATTGTTTTTAATTTTAAGTTTTAGGTTTTGGTTTTAAGTTTTTAGTTTTAAATTTTATGTTTGAAATAATTGAACAGCCTGTTGTGAATTTTCATTTGTATCCTTCGGTTGGCCAGGAGGATTGGCAATACTGTTTTGCCACGGCCGAAGTGCGTACACTTGGAGCTGCAATGCTCAGCAAAACTGAATTGCTGAATATGGCTAATGCAGTTGACTTTGCCGATGCGGTTGATTTGCTCAGTTCGGGTGAATATGCTCTTCCGGCGGGAGCTGGGTTGGCGGAAATAGAAAATATTCTGCTGGCTAAAAGAAGCGATGTGCGAAAATTGGCCACAGATTTAATGGATGAACCGGTTGCCGAGCTTTTCAGGGCACGCGATGATTTTGCAAATATGCGTCTCGCTCTAAGGCGAACGCTGACAGATAAAGAACTTGGAATCGATTACAGTTCTAATGGCAATGTGCCGGCTGAACGGTTTGAGGATATTTTTGGCAGAGAAGATTATTATTGCCTGCCGTTTTATTTGGCCGAAGCCGTTGAAGAAGCTGTTCTCGGCTACTATCAAAATAAAGATATTCGCCAGATTGATTATGCAATCGATTCAGCTCACGCAAGACACAACATTGCAACGGCTCTGCGTTTGGAAAATCAATTTTTGCTTGAGCTCTTCAGGATGCAAATTGATTTAACGAATATTCGCACAATGCTGCGATTGAAATTTACCGAGTCTCAGTTGCGGGATGTGTTTCTCGCTGGCGGATACATTGACCCGCGGCGATTGAAGCATTGCATTGAAATTGATTACGAAGCGATTGCTCCTTTGTTTTTTGCTTCGCCGTATTATCCGGCTATTGAGCAGGGCGTTTCTTATTTGGCGGCGGAAAAATCTTTTCTCAAACTTGAATCCTGCTGCTGGGAGTACGTAGAGGGATTTCTTGATTCGACCGACCAGATTTCAGCCGGCATTCAGCCGGTGATTGCTTATTTATTGAAAAAGGAAAATGAAATTCGCACAGTCAGATTGCTTTTGACTGCGAAGAAGAATTTTTTGGATACGAAATTGATTTTAGACAGAATTTCATAGCGGAATACTAAATGCAAGATACTAATAAAGCAGCTGTTTTGGGTGATGTGGATTTTGTGCTCCCGTTTTCGGCTCTTGGGCTGGATACGTATGCGGTGGATTCTTCCACTGAAAAAATCA
>JAGLNB010000113.1 GCA_023139715.1 Planctomycetota bacterium
GAAAATATTGCAGCGATTGCTGACGGGGTTTTTTCAGCGGTTGCCAATAAAGCTGTGCCGTGTATTGTAGTTGTGCCATTTACCACCGAGCCGAGCGGCTTTGCAACGCGGGCCCTTTCGGATGTTTTGAAGATGGCTACTGGTATTGATATTATGCAGGATAATTAGACGCAAAAACAAGAAGTGCAAAGTGTAAAATGTAAAGTGCAAAATTAAGGAAGTCATCGCAGCAGAGTTGCGATTCCGCAATTTTGATTTTTTATTTTTGATATTTAATTTAGCTTAGGGTTTTAATATGAGCGAAACAAGACAAGGCAGGGTAGTTAAGGTTGCCGGCCCGGTTGTAACTGCCGACGGAATGACCGGAGCCAGAATGTATGACGTTGTCCGTGTCGGCAAATTGAATCTTATTGGTGAAATTGTTGAGCTGCACGGCGATTTGGCTTCGATTCAGGTTTACGAAGAGACGGTCGGCATTGGCCCGGGTGAGCCGGTGATTGATACTGAGGCGCCGCTTTCTGTTGAATTGGGCCCCGGCTTGATTGAGAGTATTTACGACGGCATACAGCGGCCGCTTGATTTGCTCGTAGAAGCTGAAGGTGAATTTATGAGTCGCGGCTCTGCAATGCCGGGCTTAAACAGAAAAAAAAGATGGCTCTTCAAGCCGACAATCGAAAACGGCGCAGAAGTTTCCGTTGGCGATATTGTTGGTGAAGTTAAAGAAGGGCCGCTGCTCGTTCATAAAATTATGGTGCCTGTCGGAGTGCAGGGCAAAGTTGAAAATTTAAACGAGGGCGAGTACACAGTTATTGAAACCATCGGCGTTGTAAAAGCGGCTGACGGCAGTGAGATAAAATTAAAATTGATGCAGACCTGGCCTGTTCGTAATTCCAGAGCTGTTATAAATCGTCTCGCTCCAAACCAGCTGCTCATTACCGGCCAGCGAGTGATTGATACTTTTTTCCCAATCGCAAAAGGCGGAACCGCTTGTGTTCCCGGCCCGTTTGGAACCGGCAAAACCGTTGTTCAGCACCAGCTCGCAAAATGGGTTGATGCTGACGTTGTGGTTTACGTCGGCTGCGGCGAACGCGGAAACGAAATGACCGATGTGCTTACCGAATTTCCGGAATTAAAAGACCCGCGAAGCGGCGAGCCGTTAATGAAACGCTCGGTCTTAATTGCCAACACATCAAATATGCCGGTGGCTGCGAGAGAGGCCTCGGTTTATACGGGAATTACAATCGCTGAATACTTCCGAGATATGGGTTATGTGGTTGCACTGATGGCTGACAGTACGAGCCGATGGGCTGAAGCGATGCGGGAAATTTCGACGCGTCTCGAAGAGATGCCGGCCGAAGAAGGTTATCCGGCTTATCTCGGTGCTCGAATTGCAGCTTTTTACGAGCGAGCCGGCAGAGTCAATTGCTGCGGCAAGCCAAAGCGTGAAGGTGCGCTTTCGATAATCGGAGCGGTTAGCCCGCCCGGCGGTGATTTGTCCGACTCAGTTGTTCAGGCAACGCTGCACGTAGTAAAAGTTTTCTGGTCGCTGATGGCAAAGCTCGCTCAACAGCGGCATTTTCCGGCAATCGATTGGCTTACAAGCTATTCGTTTTATAAAGAATATCTTGCGAACTGTTTTGAAGATAAAGACCAGGCCGACAAGATGGTTGCTCTTACCATTGAATCGATGGGATTATTAGAGCAGGAATCGCAGCTACTCGAAATCGTCAGATTAGTCGGCGCCGAAGCCCTCTCACCGACTGATAGAATGGCCCTTGAAACATCACGTTCGCTCCGCGAAGATTATCTGCATCAAAATGCCTTCCATAAAGTTGATACTTATACTTCTATGGAAAAACAATATGAATTGCTCGGAATGATTATGTATCTGCACAAACAGTCATTGGCTGCAATTGCAAAAGGCGTTTCGATTGAAGACATATTCAAATTGCCTGTTCGTGAAGAGATTGCTCGTGCGAAATATATCCCGCAGGAAGAGATTGCCAAAGTTGTAAAAATCCGGGAAACGATAGACGAGCAGATAGGAAAGTGTAAAAGTTAAAGTGTAAAATTTAAAATTAAAGAAGTCGTCCCGAAGGGACTCCGCAATTTTGATTCCTTCGACTTTGCTCAGGACAAGTTTTTATTTTTGATATTTAATTTATCTTTAAGGGTTTATTATGTTGAGCATAAAAGAGTACCAAACGGTTACGAGTATTTCCGGCCCGTTAATGATGGTTGAAATGGTTGACGCTGCCAAGTATGGCCACATCGTTGATATTGAATTGGGCGATGGCTCGATTCGGCATGGCCAGATTCTGCAGGTGGAAAATGACAAGGTTTTAGTTCAGGTCTTCGAGGGGACAAGCGGAATCGACGTTGAAAAAAGCACCGTTCGCTTTCTGGCCAAGCCACTTGAGCTTGCTGTTTCACCGGAAATTCTCGGTCGTGTTTTCAACGGCCTTGGCCAACCCAAAGACGATGGCCCTGCGATTATTCCAACCAAGCGTCTTGACATTAACGGCCAGCCGATTAATCCTTATGCTCGAAATTATCCGAACGAATTTATCCAGACCGGCATTTCGACAATTGACGGCCTGAACCCTTTGGTTCGCGGCCAGAAGTTGCCGATTTTTTCAGGAGCCGGTTTGCCGCACGACCAAATCACCGCTCAGCTCGCACGTCAGGCAAGTGTTCTCGGCCATGGCGAACAATTTGCTGTTGTTTTTGCTGCGATGGGAATTACTTTTGAAGCGGCTCAATTTTTCATTAACGACCTTCACGAAACAGGAGCAATCGAGCGCTCTGTGATGTTTGTCAATCTTGCAAACGACCCGGCGATTGAGCGGATAGCTACGCCTCGATTTGCGCTTACTTGCGCAGAATATCTTGCCTTTGAGCAGGATATGCACGTTCTTGTAATCTTAAATGATATGACCAATTATTGCGAAGCCCTTCGCGAAATCAGCGCTGCGAGAAAAGAAGTGCCAGGCCGCCGCGGCTATCCCGGCTATCTTTACACGGATTTGGCTACGATTTACGAGCGTTCCGGCCGCATTAAAGGCAAAGACGGCTCGATTACGATGGTTCCGGTTCTTACAATGCCGGAAGACGATAAAACTCATCCGGTTCCCGACCTGACCGGCTATATTACCGAGGGGCAGATAATTTTATCTCGTTCGCTGCACCGCAAAGCTGTTTCTCCGCCGGTTGATGTATTGCCATCTCTTTCACGTTTGAAGGATAAGGGAATTGGCGAAGGCAAAACCCGCGAAGACCATGCCGATTTGTATAACCAGTTGTATGCCGGCTATGCCCGCGGTAAAGAGGCGCAGGAACTTGCTACTATTATGGGCGAGGCGGCTCTTTCAGCTGAAGATAAAAAGTATATGACCTTTGCCAACGAATTTGAGACCAGATATATTTCGCAGGGCTATTATGAGAACCGCTCTGTTGAAGATACGCTAAATCTTGGCTGGGAACTTTTGAGTATGTTCGACGATTCCGAGCTGAAAAGAATTGATGTTGACCTGATAAAAAAATATATGCCGCGCTTTCGTAATAAGAATTGAGAATACCTTAACAGAGCCACGACAGTAATGGAGTGGTAATAATTTAGAATTGTAAATAAGGAACTGTTGCTCGTTGTTAGTTGTTCATAAAGAAAAGTCCAACAATCAGCAGCCAACAACGAATAACGAACTATGTTAGCTAATGTAAATGCGACACGAATGGAATTGCTTGGCCTGCGAAAGCGGGTTGTGCTTGCGACGCGCGGCCACCATCTGCTGAGTGAAAAGCGTGATGAGATTTCGCGACAATTGATTGGTATTGCCCGCAAGATTAAGCCGCTTCGCAAAAAGGTGGAAGCTGAATTACTGGAAACATCGCGGCGGTTTATGATGGCTCGTGCATCTATGGAGCCGGAAGACATTAAATCTTCTCTTGAGATTCCAATTCGCAAATTTTCTCTTCTTGTCGAGTTTTCGCGGATAATGAGTGTTGAAGTTCCCGAGCTTAGTCAGCAGGCATCTGGCGAGATGATTTGTTACGGCTTTTCGAATACTTCCGGCGAGATGGACGTTGCTTTAATGGCTTTGGACAGGGCTTTTGAAAGTTTGATTGAACTGGCCGAGAAGGAAAAGCAGGCACGTTTACTTGCTGTCGAATTACAGATGACTCGCCGACGGGTGAATGTTTTGGAGCACGTATTAATTCCTGATTTGAAGAGTACTATTCGTTTTATTTTTGATAAGCTCGCTGAAGCTGAGCGGGACAACACCAGCCGTTTAATGAAGATCGCCGACATCATCCGAGCGTAAATCCGTGAAGCGTATCTCGTATTGCGTATAATCGGTTAGCCCTTGACCATTCAGCCGGAGTGATATAAAATCTAACCAATTCAATTTTGTAGTAATTTTGGGAGGAGAAAAAATGAGGAATTTGATTCTGCGGATAGTTTTGTTAGGGGTGGTGTTCTATGTTTGTGGTTGTGCTGTTCAGAGGCACGGTCGTATGATACCTGTTGTCCATTCGGAAGCTGAGAATTTTACCTGCGAGCAAATCATAATAGAAATTGACAAGTGTAATGCTTTTATAAGGGAAGTAAATACTAGAAATAGAGAATTCACAGGTGGAGATGTTCTGGCTTTCTTGGGAGATTTTGGTATTGGTGACTCTTGGGAAGTTGGCGATGCTATAGCATCGGCAACAAATCGAATTTCCCAGTTGGAGAAACTTAAATCAGAAAAGTGTGGTAGCGAAGGGAAACTTATTGGTTACCACGCTGAGCAGCAGCGTGATGGAACACTTAAGACTACTCCAGTTTATAAGGATTCCAAGTAGCTGTGAATGACGAGGGTGGTTAGCTGTTTATTCTCTTGCAAATGTAGATAATTGTAGCAATTTTTGTAGGATTTGAGATTGCCGCGGCCAAAAGCAGGCCTCGCAATGACCAGTCTTCGCTAAAGCTACGCCGTGGCAGGCAAACAACAACCCTGCCGAAGTGTCGGCAGGGCTAACCCGCCTTCGTTAAAACTTCGGCGAGACAAGACGACGCGACAAGCCGATTACGCAATACGAAATGCCCATAATAAAATACCCCTCCTTGACAGGAGGGGCTCTGTTGGGAACTAAACACGAAATATGCAATAAGAAACTATCAACGCAATACACATCACAAAATTCAATCCCTCTTAAAAATCAGTGAAATCAGTGTAATCAGTGATTAAACAAACCCTGCCCACAGGTGGCAGGGCTAATCGAGATAAGTTTCACGCTTCACCCGCCGTCGCTCCCTCCTTCGTTGAAACTATGGAGGGCAAGAAAGCTATGTCGGGCAGGCGAAATCAGTGTAATCTGCGATTAATTTCGCACCACAAACAACCAGCAACGAGCAACCAGCAACTGTTCATTTTCAATCGATTGAAAGCGGCATACCACCTTGAAAAACTGGTTCTTTTTTGACAAAAAACGGTAAATTCCTGCTCTTTTTTGACCAAAATTGACAAAAAACGACAAAAAATGACTACTTTTTGGCCACTTTTCGGCAAAAATCGTAGTTTTGATTGACGCAAAACTGGCTTTTCAGTATGAAAAACAAAGAAACACCCCTGAAAATCCATTTTTCAAGCCCAAAAAAACACCAATTTTCCCGATTTTTTGCCCCAAAAATCGCAAATTTATATGCCGCTTTTGATTGAAATGACCCTGCCATAGTTCCTTCGACTTAGCTCCTTTCGACTACGCTCAGGGCAGGCAGGACAGGGATGGCAGGGCTAAACAAGATACGCTTCACCCTTCGACAAGCTCAGGGCAGGCGAGATACGCTTTGCTATCCAAAATACAGGGTTTTTAGAAATGCAAAACCAGAGAATTTCTGGGTATATTGCTGAACTAAAATGCCGACAAATCAGTAGTGAATACACGATACGCATCAGTCGCTTACGAGATGATTATCGGAATATGCAAAAATATATCGGGGATTCGGGCAATGACATCCTGATTCAGTATTTTCTAATTCAGAACCTTATCTATGTGTCCGATGGGATATTTGGATTTATAAAAAAACTGTTTTGTAAAAAGGGGCTACCAAATGAGATTTAAACACCTGCATCTTGGAATGATGAAACTTGCTGTATTGGCTATGACCGTTTTCGTTGCCCTGTCCGGCGTTACTCTCGGAACACAAGAAGAGCAAGATAAGGTCTATAAAATCGGCGTTCTGGCAAAAAGAGGCCAGGAATTGTGCTCTGAAAGGTGGTCTTGCACGGCTCAGTACTTAACCAATGAGATTGAAAATGCCGCTTTCAAAATAGTTTTCCTTAGTTTCGATGAAGTGCATTCAGCAGTTGAGCAGGGTGATATTGATTTCGTTTTTGTTAATTCTTCTTTCTACGTTGAACTGGAGGTATTATACGGCGTAGAGCGGATAGTCACGCTGAAGAACCTTGTACTCGGAAAACCTTATACATCCTTCGGCGGAGTTATCTTTACCAAAGCCGACAGAAACGACATCTGTAAGTTAGAAGATTTAAATGGCAGACGTTTCGCAGCTGTTCATGAATCTTCGTTCGGCGGCTGGAGAATGGCCTGGCGAGAACTCAAAGATAAAGGCATTGACCCGAATAGAGACTTCGCCAAATTGACATTTGAAGGTACGCATGATGCGGTTGTCTATGCGGTCAGAGATGGCATAGTGGATGCCGGCACCGTCAGGACAGATACCATTGAGCGTATGGCGGCAGAGGGCAAAATCAATGTCGATAACTTCCACGCTATTCATGAGCATAAAAAAGAGGGACATGAAGATTTCTCTGCCCATCACAGTACGAGATTTTATCCTGAATGGCCTCTTGCAAAAGTAAAAGATACACCAAGGGATATTGCAGAAAAAGTTACTATGGCACTGCTGTCCATAGAGCCGGAACATCAATGTGCTGTCGTCGGCCAATATGCCGGTTGGACAGTTCCACACAATTATCAGTCTGTACACGCTTGTTTGAGAGAATTAAAGGTCGGGCCTTATAAAGATTATGGCAAGATTACTCTGGCCGGAGTCATCAGCCAATATTGGCCATGGATTATTACGATGGTCGTTGTTGTGGCCTCGATGGGCACCGTTGTATTTGTTTTGGTGTCAAATCGAAAATTAAAATCCTCGCGAAAGGCACTTAGAAATGAAATAGCGGGGCACAAACAGGCAGAAAAAGCACTTGTCGAAAGCGAAAGCCGGTTCCGGCAGGTAACAGACAATGCTCATGAGTGGGTATGGGAAGTTAATGCCGAGGGATTGTACACGTATGTAAGCTCGGTTGTGGAAAAAAATCTGGGCTATAAAGCTGATGAAATCGTGGGAAAAAAATATTTTTACGAACTCTTCCACCCAGATGATATGGAAGAACTGAAGAAAAAAGCGTTTGATGCTTTTGCCAAAAAGAAATCGTTCAGCGAATTTGTAAATAGAAACATACATAAAGACGGCCAAGTCGTCTGGTTTTCAAGCAGCGGTGTACCCATCCTTGATGATGATGGAAAACTGCTCGGCTACAGGGGAGCGGATATAAATATTACCAGCCATAAACTAATCGAACAGAAAGCGGCCAGTGAAAAAGCACTGCTTTGTGCACTTATGGATAATCTGCCGGATAGAATCTACTTCAAAGATATTGAAAGCCGGTTTATCAGAGTTAGCAAGGGCTTGATAACGTATCACGACCTTGGCTCACCGAAAAAAGTCATTGGAAAAACAGACTTCGACCTCTTCGCAGGTGAACATGCAAATAAAGCATACGAAGATGAGAAGAAAATTTTAGAGACCGGCCAGCCACTGCTCGGCATAGAGGAAAAAGAAACATGGCCGGATGGCAAAGTTACATGGTCCTCAACTACTAAAATGGCGCTGCGGGATAAAAATGGAACAATCATAGGAACTTTCGGAGTGTCAAGAGATATTACCAGCAGATGCTTTGCAGAACAGCGACTGGCACATACGGCTCTCGAACTGAAACGTTCAAATGCCGATCTGCAGCAGTTCGCATCAGTAGCTTCGCACGATTTGCAGGAGCCGCTTAGAATGATAACAAGCTATCTGCAGTTGCTCGTAAAACGATACGAAGATAAATTCGACAGCGATGCAAAAGAATTTATTTCCTTTGCTGTTGATGGTGCAAAACGTATGCAGGGACTTATCAATGATTTGCTGCAATACTCAAGAGTCGGAACAAGAGGCAAGCCGTTTGCGCCGTGTAATCTCGAAGACCTTGTAACAAGATCAATCAGAGACCTTGGCCAAAAAATCGAGGAAAATAACGCAGTTGTTACGCATACACGTATGCCAAATGTAGAGGCTGATGCTACGCAACTCGAACAAATATTCAGAAACATTATCAATAATGCTCTCAAATACCGCCATAAAGAAGTGCTGCCAAAAATACATGTAGCGTGTGAGCAGAAAGATAAAGAATGGATTTTCAGTATAAAAGACAACGGCATTGGAATGGAGAAAAAATACTTCGATAGAATCTTCATAATATTCCAGCAGCTGCATGCCAGGAATGAATACGGCGGAAGCGGAATCGGCCTGGCTGTCTGTAAAAGAATCATCGAAAGGCACGGCGGACAAATCTGGGTGGAGTCTGAATTTGGAAAGGGCTCAACGTTTTACTTCACTCTGCCGGTAGAAAGAAGCGATGAAGAAGCTGCTGAAGAAAAAAATGAAAATGAAGATGAAATTAATGCCGAAGAATTGGAAACAATAATAAGGGATAAATAAAATCCGCAAAAACTGATGCAAGTTAAGTCCTGTTTTGCAAGGGCAAATAGAAAGGTAATATTATGGCTGAGCAAAGAATCAAATGTTCGGACGATTCGCTGATGAATGTCCTGCTTGTTGAGGATAATCTCGGGGATGTGCGGCTGACCGAAGAGGCAATAAAAGATGGTAAGCTGGCGGTCAATCTGTATGTGGCAAGCGATGGTGTTGATGCAATGGAGTTTCTCAGAAAAGAAGGTGAAAATGCAAATGCACCTACGCCCGATTTGATTCTGCTTGATTTGAATCTGCCCAGAAAAAACGGACACGAAGTGCTCTCGGACATAAAAACAGATAGCAAATTGAAAAGCATTCCGGTCGTGGTTTTAACAAGTTCCCAAGCTGATACGGATATTGTCAAGTGTTATGACCTTTACGCAAATTGTTACATCGCAAAGCCAGTGGATCTCGAGCAGTTTGCTGTAGTTGTAAAAACAATTAAAAATTTCTGGTTCACCATCGTAAGACTACCTGAGGAGGTTCAATAATGGACGAGAAAAAAGTTAAAATTTTACTTGTCGAAGACAATCCCGGAGATGTTCGGCTTGTCCATGAGGCATTGAAAAACAGTAAACTTGCTGTTGATTTGTACATAGCGAGAGATGGAGAAGAGGCAATGTCTTTTCTCAGGCGAGAGGATGACCACAAAGATGTTCCTATGCCCGACCTTATCATTCTCGATTTGAATCTGCCGAAAAAAGACGGAAGAGAAGTGCTTGCCGAAGTCAAAGCTGACAGTCGCCTCAAGAGAATTCCGGTAGTGGTAATGACTTCATCAAAGGCGGATGAGGATGTGGAAAAGTGCTACAAACTGCACGCCAACTGTTACATTTCCAAACCTGTAGATTTGGATCTGTGTTCAAGTATTGTACAAAACATTGAGGACTTCTGGTTCACAATCGTGAAACTGCCGGAAGAATAAAAAATGGACGAAAAAATTAAAGCAATAAAACTACTGCTGATAGAAGATAATCCAGGTGATGCACGTCTGATGAAGGAGATGCTGACCGATGGTATGGACAGCCCCTTTACAGTGGAGTTTGCAAGCTGTCTCGCTGAAGGAATCGAACAGCTCGACAAGACGAACTTCGATGTGATAATACTGGATTTAATGCTGCCGGACAGCTACGGCCTTGAGACCTTTATGAAGGTCAACGAAAAAGCACCGCGTTCGCCGATTGTTGTTACGAGCGGATTGAACGATGAGTCGCTTGCCGTCAGTGCAGTGCAAAGAGGTGCACAGGATTATCTTGTAAAAGGCCATGTTGACAGTGGTGCGATGCGCCGCTCTCTTAGATACGCCATAGAGAGAAAGCAGATTCAGGAAAATCTGCGAATCAAAGACCGCGTAATCGAATCCTCAATCAACCCAATAGCAATAGCCGATTTGCAGGGAAAGCTGACCTATGCAAACCATGCGTTTCTTAGTTTGTGGGGCTACGACAGTATCGATGAAGTTAAAGGGAAATCGATAGAGGAGTTTTCGCACAGATTTACCGAAGCACTCTGGGTTACCGAAACTGCACTCGAAAGAGGAAAATGGCAGGGTAAAATTCGAGGACAAAGAAAAGATGGAATTGCCCTTGATTTACAGCTTTCAGCTTTTGTGGTTTCCGAAAGCGACGAAGTACATAAGCCAATGTGTTTGGTATTTTCATTCGTGGATATTACCGAGCTGTCACAATTGCGTCGCCGACTCGAAAGCGAAAGGTCGTTTGCCGGAATCATCGGATGCGATGCAAAAATGCTCGAATTGTTTGACACAATAAGAGAGGTTGCTGAAGTTGATGCACCGGTTCTGCTGCAGGGCGAAAGCGGAACAGGAAAAGAACTTGTCGCAATCGCAATACATAATCAGGGAACGCTTTCAAATAAGCCGTTTGTGCCGGTCAATTGCGGAGCTTTGCCGGAAGGCGTACTCGAAAGCGAACTTTTCGGGCACGTAAAAGGAGCGTTTACAGGGGCTATAAGAGATAGAAAAGGAAGATTCGAGCTGGCAGATGGAGGAACGATATTCCTTGACGAAATCGGCGACCTGCCGAGAGAAATGCAGGTAAAACTTCTGAGAGTTCTGCAGGACGGAAAATTTCAGCCGGTCGGTTCAGAAAAAACAATCAAAGTTGATGTTAGAGTAATCAGTGCTACAAATAAAAATCTCGCTGAAGAAGTTAGTAATGGAACATTCAGAGAAGACCTTTTCTATCGTTTGTGCGTGGTGCCTATTTATCTACCGCCGCTGCGAGAGAGAAGAAAAGATATTCCGCTGCTCGCAAATCATTTCATCAGAGAAGCATTGGCTGAAATGCATAGAGAAAAAGTTGTGCTCTCAACCGAAGCGATTGATTTCCTTATGGAGTACAACTGGCCGGGAAATGTGAGAGAGCTGGAAAATGCAATGCAGTATGCATTAATGAAATGCAAGGGCGACCAGCTTTTGCCCGAACATTTTTCTCTCAGAGGCAGCAGCGTTGCTTTTGAGGAATCAACGTCGGAAGAAAAAAAACAGAGAAAGCGAAAAATCGATACAGATTCAGTTGCAAAAGCACTTGAAGAAACCGGCGGAAATAGGGTGGCCGCTGCTGAAAAGCTCGGCGTTTCAAGAGCAACATTGTATCGACACATTGCCGATGGCGAAGAGTCGAGCAAAACCGGAGCGAGGTAGTTTGTTATTTTAAAACAAATTTACAGGGAGAATGTGAATACGCAAAAAATACCGACAGAATCGGTACGTTTTGTGGTTTATAGATTACGGGTGATTTATGAGTGTGGCAACAAAAACCAATAAACCAAAGCCAGGCGTGAAACTTGGCGTTCGCTTCGGCGAATGGCTTGTTAGCAAAAATGTGATGAGCACTGAAAAGCTCAATGAAGCCCTGCGCGAACAAAGAACCAGCGGCGGCCGATTGGGAGAAGTTCTGCTGCGGCTGGAAATACTCACTCATAAAGATATTACAAATGCCCTTGCTGAATACCTCGGAATAGATTGCGTTAATTTTGAGGATACTTCCAAAATCAATATGGATGTGGCAAGAAGTATTCCCGAAGCAATCGCAAAACGATTCTGCCTAATCGCAATCGGTGAAGCAGATGATAAAATCATTGTAGCGATGGGCGACCCGCTAAACGTAGTTGCAATAGATACGATAGCACTGAAATTGAAAAGACGTATCAAGCCGGTCATAAGTTCTATTCCGGAAATTCAGCACGCAACAGAAGTTGTCTATCACGGCAGCGACCTTGAAGAACAAAAATTAAAAGACATTGTTGAGCTTGATGCGCAAAACAGCCAGGACGATGTAGTGATAGAAGACATTATGGAAACAGACATTAGCAAAGAAGCTGATGCTAATGATGCTCCTGTAATTCAATTTGTGAATCTACTGCTCAGCCAGGCCGTCAAATCAAAGGCCAGCGATATTCACATTGAGCCGCGAGAAAAAGTAATGAGCATTCGAATGAGAGCTGACGGCGTACTGAGAAGTATGGTGCCGCCGCCTCCAAAAATGCAGGCAGCTGTAACTACAAGATTGAAAATCCTCTCGGAAATGGATATAGCTGAAAGACGATTGCCGCAGGATGGAAGATTCAAAATAAAAGCGACAGGAAGAGATGTGGATGTGCGTGTCTCAACCATACCAACAATATACGGCGAAAAAATCGTTATGCGATTGCTCGATAAAACAGCGGTCGACCACGATATTGAAAAGCTGGGATTTTCAGCAGACCTGTTGAAAAAATTCAAAATGGTTCTTAAGCAGCCGCATGGAATTATAATTGTTACAGGCCCAACCGGAAGTGGTAAAAGTACTACGCTTTACTCTTCGCTGGCTTATATGAATGACCCTACAAAAAATATCACAACGGTTGAAGACCCGGTGGAATACCGGCTCGACGGAATCAATCAGGTGCAGGTCAAGCCGGAAATTAAACTGGATTTTGCAAAGTGCCTAAGAGCAATCCTCAGGCAGGACCCGGATATCGTTCTAATCGGCGAAATCCGAGATAAAGAAACGATGGAAATTGCAATAAAGGCCTCGCTTACAGGACATCTTGTGATGAGTACTTTCCATACAAACGATGCACCAAGTGCAATAAGCCGTTTGGTTTATATGGGACTGGAGCCGTATCTTTTGGCCTCGACTTTGAATATGATAATTGCGCAGCGGCTCGTCAGAAAAATCTGCGATAAATGCAAAGAGCCGGTCGAACTTAGCGAAGAAGTTTTGAAGCATCTTCACATTGACCCGGCTGACGCAAAAGGTAAAGTTTTCTATCACGGCAAGGGCTGTCCAGTGTGTGGCGGAACCGGCTATAAAGGACGGCTGCCAATCTTTGAATTCCTTATGTTCGACCGAGACATTCGTGAAAAACTCGTTGCAGGTGCTGGAGAATCAGAATTAAGAGAAGCTGCAAGAGCACATGGCTACGGCGGATTGCTCGAAAGCGGCGTGGAAAAACTCATGGCCGGAATTACAACAGCTGAAGAAGTTCTGAATGTAACATTTGAAGAGGATATAACGTAAAAAAAGTTGAAAAAAATTAATTAAAATCAAATCACACAAAAAAACCATCCTTCCAAACTGTCTCAAATTCATCAAAAGTGTCTCATTTAATCGCAACTGTCTCATTTGTTAATGAGACAGTCTGTCTCATTTTGCAAGTGCGTTGAAAAACCATAATTCACTTTTCAGCATAGCTTTATCACATCTGTCTCAATAAAAGTGCATCACAAAAATTGAGAAACTTCTGTCTCACTGTCTCATTAAGAACGCCAAATGAGACAGTTGTAAATCTTATAGCGTAAAAAATAACCACACCCAAGTCGTTTGTATTGCTAAGGTTACAATCTTTTGCTGTAATGTCCGATAATTTGGCACGACAGTTGCTAATAGTATTACTGTATGTCATTAAGCAAAAAATAAAATCGGTGGGGTCAGGAGAGAGAGAATGGTGA
>JAGLNB010000114.1 GCA_023139715.1 Planctomycetota bacterium
TCCGATGTTTTCAGAACCTGCATTAGTTCGGTCAGTGTTTTCCTGTCTGGTATTTTACTTGAACTCAGGCCGAAGCTGAACATTTTTACGTTTGCTTTTTGAGCGATTTGCTCCTCTTGTTTTGTAATTTTGAGTCCATCGCCTCGCAGATTGAGGATGGTTTTGATTTTGTATTTGCCGAGCCATTTTTTCAGCTGTTTTTCTGATGGCTGTGCTGAGCGGTAAATTTTACCGGCCTGGATTTCGCGGAAATTTGCAAAGATTATAAATGCCGTCAGCCAATAGCCGGCGGCAATTGTGATAGCAGCGAAAACGGCTATTTTATAAAACGATTTTTTTGGGGACTTCTTCATTTAATTTAGCTTTAAGCCATCATTTTAAGTTCAAACAGAAAACAGTTATACAACTGCAGCGAAACAGCGAGAAGTGCTGCATTTATTATTGTTGCAATTACAGCTTCTTTTTTAAGCGTTTTTTTCAGTAAAGCTGCTATCGAAAAAACACAAGCTATGGCCAGTATAGCAGGTGATATAATTATTGTAATTATGAGCAGTTTATCCACGGCTGCGATTGCACTAACAGGATAGCCGATAGCTGCGAGAAGCATCAATGTTGCCAACGCAATGAGCACAACATTTGGCAGAGTAAAACTTATTGCTATTAGATTTTGGTTTTTCATTTTTTTAATTTTTCATTAGCTTGCGATAAAGTACCATCATAATTGTTATAAGTAATGCCAATCCAGCCCAGATGATTATTATTCCGAGAACGGTTTGCGAGCCGGGATTTTCCGTGATTTGTTTTCCGCTTATTATAGCTACTACCAGTATTGTTGCCGGCAGGCATCCTGCGGCAAACGCACTGAGTAGGTGTCCCTGTTTTTTGACAATTCCAAGGCCTATTCCGATTAGTATCATTGGCACGCATCCAATTCCAAAGGCCAGCCGCGAATGTGTTTCAGCTTTTATTCTCAGCATAGTTCTTTGTATTTTTCTTTTTAATCTTCCCTGGAGCATTAGCAGTCTTGCACCCGGTTGTTTTTTTAGTACAGTTTTTGTTGTTGCAGGTGAAGCCGCGAGCAGTATGTCATTTATTTTGAATTTATCGGTTACAGCTGTTGGCGGGATAAGGCCTCGCACCACGCGGCGCTGTGTTAGTGCATTTGTTCCGTCCGGCTGCTGCCATACTGCGTTATAGATTACGAGCGTTATTGTCGGTGTTATTTCATCGCCTTCGATGTGCAGAAAGCCGTTAGTGGATGTATAAGTTCGCAACGGCTGGCCGGTAACCGGGTCGGATTCTATCAGCGTAACTTTTCCATGCAGCTGAATTTTCTTTTCATCTTTTACCGTGCATTTTTCAGCGGTGAATTTGACAAGTTTTGTTCCGCTGTGCAGTTCATAGAATTGACCATCATTACTGTCGGTTTGTGCGGTGAGTTTTGTTGTAATATCTTCTACGATTAGTTCCGTAACTAACTGGGCATAAGCTGCATTAGCCAGTTTTTCTATCGGATAAAATTCCATCGGGTTAGCGTATATTTTTTTCATTTCGCCGATTTTTTTGAATTTTATTTCATCGCCGAGCAGTGAGCCGAATTCCGCTGTAAGTGCCAGCCGCTCAGCCGAAAATCCACCCTCATCATCTGAGCCCATCTGATATGTATTATGCGTAATTATCTGCACCTCATTAAATTTGTCGTGCGCATTGAACTGCACTTTCGCTTTTTCTGCTGTGATGATTTTTTTAATTTCACTTCCTTTTACTTCTACAGCGATTACTCCGGCGAGCACATTACTTTTTTCATCTGCAATATCTGCATAAATTCTATAGCGGCCATCCGGCGGCATTTTGTAAAATCCTTTTCGCTGTATATTTCTAAAGAGGATTTGTTTTGCATTTGCTTTTAGTGATTTTTCTGCCCTTTGCACGAACGCCGGCACAACGTGAAAGCTGAGCATAAGATTTGCGATTGCCACAACTATTGCCAGTACCAGTCCCGGATA
>JAGLNB010000115.1 GCA_023139715.1 Planctomycetota bacterium
GTTAAATTCATTGAAAGCGGCTGGTACGCAGTCATACAGGCATATGGACAAAACTAATGTTGGGTGGGCTGATGGACATGCCTCGTCGCAAAAACAGCTTTATGTTGAATCTGCATCTTCTGTAAAAAATAAACTTGAGAACTATAACAAAAAAGCAGAAAATAAAGTCGGCTTTCTTTCGCCTGACAATAGTGCTTACGATTTGAAGTGATTGTGAATACAATAAAATTGAAACAAACCGCTATCCTTACTTTGCAAGGCCTAAATCAGCTTCTTTGGCCAGCTGTTTGCATAAGTTGCGGCGAAAGCATCTGCGAAACCGACAATAATCTCTGCGAAAATTGCTGGAACGAACTTCTAATTTGCACATCAGCTGATTACTGCCGGAGATGTGGAAGAGATGCGAGTAAATACGCTATTCTTGAGGGTGTCTGTCCGCAATGTCAGGGCGAAAAAATGTATTTCGACCAAATAGCGAGAAGTGGTATCTATGCAGATGCTTTAAGAAAAATGCTCCTTGCTTTCAAGCTGAAGGGGCGAACGGAACTGGATTTGGTACTTGGCTTTTTGGCAAACGCTGCTTTGCAGGGCAGCGGTTTTGAAAACAAAATTGATTTTTTTGTTCCTGTTCCGTTGCACTGGTTTAGACGGTTAACACGCGGCTATAATCAATCTTTACTCCTGGCAAAAAGATTGAAACATCCTACTGCAAAAATTAATACTGATCTTGTTCGGCTTCGTCGTACAAGTTTGCAAACAACAATGGCTAATCCATCAAAGCGAGCTGCCAATGTGAAAGGGGCTTTTGCAGTTCGGCTTGGCCATGATTTTGCCGGCAAAAATATATGTTTGATTGATGATATTAAAACTACCGGTGCTACGTTGAACGAATGTGCAAAAACACTAAGGCAGGCAGGAGCAGCAGAAGTTTTTGCTCTGGTACTGGCCGTTGTTAACCAAAACAGTTGATATTATTACATTGGCAGTAGCCGTGACGGCTACTGCTAAACAATTGTCATAATTTTTCGTATCTTATCACAGCTCGATATATGCCGTTGATACGTTCGCTTTCAACTATCATAGGTGAATAGCTTTCATTGCGTGGCTGAAGTCGAATTTTATTGTCCGTCTCAAAAAACACCCGCTTAAAACTTGTTTCGTGCGGCATCGCAAAGCGAACAAAGCAATCATCGCCATTTCGCACTTCGGCTGCCGGCGAAAAAACCACTATATCTTCCTGATTGAATTTCGGCTCCATCGAGTCTCCAACGATGCGAACAGCGAAGGCGTTAGGGTCGTGCAAATCAGGGCAGCGAACATAATCATCAGCCATGCCAACCGGATAGTCCAAATCATTAAAATCGGTTGGATAGCCGGCTGCGACTTTGTTTATAACCGGAACCAATCGGCCGGCAGCAAGAGGCGAGATGTCTTTTTCCATGCCCAATTCACTGCCTACAAGAAGCTCATTAAGTTTAGATATATCAGCTTTCTGATTAATAAGATTTTTGATAAATTTTCGCCATTTTTTATTTTCCGCATCGGTTGATTCGTATTCCTGGCGAATATCGGAAGGCAGTCGCTCCATGTGAGCGATGTGTACAAGCAGGCCTGACTCAAAGCTAAGCATTCTCTCAAGTTTTATCAGCAGCTCATCGCTCGGTGGATTCTTAACTTTGCCGGTTTCAATAGTTGACAAATACGGCTTGGAGAATCCGATACGAGCACTGACATCATCCAGTGTTAGATTCAGCTGCTCACGCTTTTGTCTTATTATTTGGCCTAATGACATAATAATCCCAAGTTATATTTTTATGTTAAATTAAAGGAACACTTTTTACACTCAGTTTTTATAATTGTCTGTCCGGTCAGGTCTTCAGCAATTTGTTGGCCTGGTTTTACCATTAAAAATTCACTTTCATTCCAATCGCCATCGAGAAGTTTTTGCATAAGAGATGAACTTCCCTTTACTTCTTTGTAATTCCATCTCAGAAAATCAGCACATTCTTTTGTGTATTTTTTATATTTTTCAGCATCACCAAATCCCCAGTCAATATAAGCTGCGCAATTGTATTGGTTTATCCATGCTTGTTCAATACCCATTAGGTATTTAGCTTTATTTTTGCTGTATTTTTGCTCATATTCTTTAATTGTTCGTTCATAACGCTGCTTTCCCGGCTGATTGCCGGCATCTATCCATCCGGGACTATACCAGTAAGTACGGCTATGCTCATCAAAATGTTGCTGATATTTTTTTCGTGAGCCGAGCAAGAGCGTAATGCAATCATGGGCATGCGGAACAACAAAAGGTATTTTAGCACTCAGGCCGATTATGCCATTGCTGCAAAGGCCATACCCGAGTAGCGAAGCATCATAGGCAATCCCCTGATTGTTATGGGTGTTATTGAGTTTATCTTGGACTGCGGTGAAAAGATTATTTTGCGTATCGTGCAAGCCCTGCGGAATTAAAACCACATCTATAGTATTTTTTGACCTGGCAGCGCAAAAATACGCTTCTTTCTTCATTACCTCACATACTATAAATTGAAGCTTCACGATAAAATCTGCCTAAAGTTTAAGTATAAACGGGAAAAATATTACAAGCAATATGTTAACACTGCGTAGATAGCGTCCAAAACTTGAAGTCAGCTACCCACACCCCCGCATAAGTATATTGGCGTACAACTTTCAAAAACCTCTTATATGCCCCTGCATCTTACAGCTTTTATATTGATTTGCCAAGCAATTTACCAATTTCAGAAATTTTTTCTTTGAGTAAATTTTCGCTATTGGCCTCGATATTCAGTCGCAAAAACGGCTCAGTGTTGCTTGGCCGGCAATTAAACCACCAGTCTTTGTATAAAACGGTAACTCCGTCCAGATAGTCGATTTGGCCGTCGTGATATTTTCTGGCGAGTCCTTCCATCATAGTTTTTTTGTCATCTACTTCGAAATTCATTTCGCCGCTATTGGCGTATCTGCGAAGCGGCTCGACAAGTTCACTAATTGTTCCTGATGCGGTACTGGCAATGTTTAGCATGTGCACGAACGTAATCATGCCTGAATCGGCGTAATAATTATCTCTATAGTAAAAATGTCCCGAAAGTTCGCCACCAAATACAGCATGCGAATCCCGCAGGGCTTTTTTCATAAACGAATGCCCAACTCGCTCTCTGCGTGGTGTGCCGCCATTTTTTAAAATTTCTTCGGAAACAACCAAACTGCTCCTCAAATCGTAAACGATAGCAGAGCCCGGCTGGATTTTCAGAAAATATGGTGCCATTAAAGCTGTCAGCAAATCACATCCAATCGAATCACCTTTCTCATCGACCATCATTAATCTGTCGGCATCACCATCGAAGCAAACTCCGAAATCGCATTTTTCTTTTTTTACAGCCGCTTTGACTTCTGCGAGATTTTCCTCGACGAGCGGATTTGGCTCATGTTTGAAAGAACAGTTATGCTCAAAGTTCAGCGGAATTATTTCTATCGGTAAATCACCGAAGAGAGCCGGCACCATTTTCCCAGCCATTCCATTGGAAGCATCGATAGCGATTTTTAATTTTTTGACATTTGGCCGCAGAAATTTTAATACGTGATTTTTATATTCGTTAGTTAAATTATATTTTTCTATTGAGCCGCTGCATTTGCCCTTTGTGTGTAGCAGTGCCGTTGCGATGTGTTCTATGTCTTTTAAGCCGGTATCTGCACTGACTGGCTTGGCCTTGAGACCTGATATTTTGAAACCGTTATATTTGGCCGGATTGTGCGATGCAGTAACCTGCACACCGCCGCACGTGCCAAAATAATTAATTGCAAAATATATTTGTGGCGTATCAATCATTCCAATATCGATTACATTTGCCCCAGCTGAATTCATCCCCTCTATCAGCGCTTTTGTGATTGATTTGCCGTGCGTTCTCATATCACGGCCAACGCAGATTGATTGGGAATTGGCCTGGCCACGCTCATAGCCGTGGAGCATTGAACGCAGAAATCGAGCTGACGAATAGCCGATTTTCCATGCATCCTCTTCGTTGATTTGGTCGGGATAAATACCCCTTATATCGTATGCTTTGAAGATTGCAGAATCCATTTTATCTATTCCTTTATTTTTAGAACACCACCAGCCGCTTACTATACACTGTAATTGCTTATAATGTCAATGGCCAATACAACAAGCAGTGGGGTGCCGAAACGGTTTAAGGATGCCACAAAGCTGAAAAAATACGCTAAAATGAGGTTAAATTCACAGATGATTTGCATTTATGGGGCGATATAAATGAGGTATATTCCTGCTAATAGGATAAGAACGCCGCAGATTTTCTTTAGGATAATTGTGCTGGTTGATTTTTCGTTCCAGTTCATATACCGTTGGACTACTTCGGTGCAGGTTCCGGCCATTATAATGACTGAACAATGACCTACGCCATACATTATAAGCAGCAGAACGCCGTAGAACAATCTGGTAGTGGCCAATTTGAATGTAACCGCCAGCATTGGAGCCATATAGGCAAATGTGCAGGGCCCTAAGGCAACCCCAAAAACAAGCCCCAAAACAAAAGCTGCAAGCAGCCCTTTTCTTTTCATACCAACTTTCCCCGCCCCCGGCCATGGTATGGATATAACTTCCAGAAAATGCAATCCTACAAGAAAGAAAATTACAGCTACAAAATAATTTCCATATTTTCCCACATCTCCCATCATTTTGCCTGCTGCCGCTGTTATCACTCCGATGCCGGCTATTGTAATCAATATGCCCGTGGCGAACAGCAATGATATAACGAAAGCTCGTTTGGCTGATATGCGTCCTTGCTCGTCAATAAAGCCGACGATTAGCGGAATACTCGCCAGGTGGCAGGGGCTAAGCAATATACTCAAAACACCCCAAGTGAAAGCTGCTGCGATTGCGAGTGTCGCTGAACCTTCAATTGCATTTGTTAATATTGTAAAAAGTTCCTGCATTATTTGGTCCCGTCAAATTCAACACCAAGCTCTTTCCATTTAGTTAGAATGTCCTTTTTTGAAAGGAATCCTTCGTGCCGAAACAGCTCTTTGCCTGATGCATCGAAAAATATCTGAGTTGGAATAATCCGAATTGCGTATTTTTTTGCTGCATCGGAATTTTTCCATACGTCAAAAAATTCAACTTCAAATTTATTCGCATATTCTTGTTTTAATTCTTCAAGAATTGGAGCCATCATTTTGCAGGGTATGCATTTATCAGCACCGAGGTCAATCAGCCTCGGCAGCAGTTTTGCGTTTTGCAGAATTTGCGTAGCAGCATTAGGTTCAACAATTGTAGCTGGTGGATTAGCTGGCATCGGTTCTGTAATGAGAGGACAGCATCTGCGTTTAAGAGTAATTGTTAGAACTATCGCAATTGCTAATATGGAAACTATGATTATTTTTTCTGTTTTTTTCATATTAATTTCGCCTAAAAGAGCATTTTCTTTATTTCTTCTATTGCCAGCACTTTGCCAACTGTTTTTACCTGGCCATCAATAACAAGGGCAGGAGTCATCATTACTCCAAACTTCATAATCTCATTAATGTCTGTGATTTTTTCGATTTCGTATTCAGCGTCTAAATCAGCCGCAGCAGTTTTCGCATTTTCCGCCAGCTTTTTGCATTTAGGGCAACCCGTCCCAAGAATCTGTATTTTTTTCATAACTATTACCTTTTTTTATAACCATATTTTTTAGAAGAACGCACCAAAAATAATTCCTGATATTGTAGCCATAGTTACAACAAGGCAAACAAAAACAACGGTTTTTTGTGTTCCCATTACGCTTCTAATTACCAGCATATTCGGCAGCGACAGAGCTGGCCCGGCCAGTAGCAGCGCAAGAGCCGGCCCTTTTCCCATGCCATTTCCAATTAGTCCCTGCAAAATCGGCACTTCCGTCAGCGTAGCGAAATACATAAAGGCACCTGCAACAGATGCAAAAAGATTAGCCCATAACGAATTTCCGCCAACGACAGCGGTTATCCAGTTTGATGGTATAATCC
>JAGLNB010000116.1 GCA_023139715.1 Planctomycetota bacterium
GGTGTTTGTTTTTATTGCTTCTGAGCCGCCTTTCAGCAGAACTGCATTTCCGCTTTTAAGACATAGCGTAGAAATCTGAACCAGCGCATCCGGCCTAGATTCAAAAACCACGCCAATTACGCCGATAGGGCAGCTGACCTTATAAAGTTCGAGATTTGCGTCCAGCTCGGTTGCGGAAATTGTTTTTCCAACTGGCTCATCGAGTTTTATCAAACTTTCAATGCCGGCAATCACTTCATCGATTTTATTTTCATCGAATTTCAGCCGTTTCAGTAATGGCGCAGCGAGATTTTCTTTTTTGGCAGCTGCTAAATCTTCTTTATTAGCTGCGATAATTTTTCCGCTGTTTTGTTTTATGGCCGCCGCAATTTCAGCCAGTGCCTGATTTTTTACCTCGGCCTTAACAGCTGCCAGTTGAATTGAAGCTGATTTTGCAATTTTTGCGATTTGGGAAATATTCATTTTTAATTTTCTCGCTTTACTATTTACGAACCATTTTTTATAATCAACATTTGGATTATAAGCAATAAGTAGCAAATAGAAAATAGTAAATAAATTTGCGGGTGTAGCTTAGTGGTAAAGCTCCAGCCTTCCAAGCTGGTCACGCGGGTTCGATTCCCGCTACCCGCTGTTTTTTACTTTCGGCATAAAAAAACAGCCCCACTTTCAGCTTTTTATTTTCAATTCCAGCAGAGGCAAAATTTACAACTCGTCTCGGCTTTGTGAAAAAACAAAATAAATATTCAAAAACTTCCAAAAAAAATTTACACAGCATAAAAACCCTGCTTTTTCGTAACTGCTTTTATTTCAGCCACTTACCTGCCTTTGTGAAAAGTCCCATAATAAAATTTTCAAAAATTTACCCAAAAAATAATTTTGTGTGTTGACGTAGTGGGGAAAAGTGGTACGATTTCCCTGTAATTATATGCAGAGTGGGTTAAAAGCCATGCTTTTATTAACAGGCGAATATCAACACGTAATAGACTCCAAGAGCAGAGTTCTAATCTCAAATAAACTCCGAAGTCAAATCGATGTCGATGAACACGGCAGCAATTTCTATCTTGTCCTCGGCTCAAACGGCATACTTTGTTTGTATCCCGAAAAATATTTCGAGCAGATAGCTCTCGCTATTGCGCCAACGGCTGTTGCGGCTGATGAAGCAGTGGCTTTTGAGCGGATAAGTTTTGCGCTTTCGAGCAAGGTTGAACTCGACAATCAGGGCAGATTGCTGGTCAACGAAAAGCTGCGAAAAAGAGCAGGGCTGCAAAACGATGTTACGCTTGTTGGAGTTCGCGACCACATCGAACTTTGGAATAGTGAAAACTGGGAAGAGTATCTTTCAGATAATATGGCTCAATACCAAAAACAAATGACGCAGGCAAGAAGGACGGTTCTGCAAAAACAAAATGAATCTGAGCAATAGAAAAGTGTAAAGCAAAAAACCCTTCGACAAGCTCAGGGCAGGCGAGATACGAGATACGA
>JAGLNB010000117.1 GCA_023139715.1 Planctomycetota bacterium
CTATTATTACAGTTACTTTTTCGTATTCACACTTTTACAGATTGGTAGAAACTTTATCACCGACTTTCGGCTGTTTTTGCACGAGATCGAGTACGCCAACTGCCTGTTCAGAATCAACATCTATGATAAGAATATCACAGACGAATTTGTCATCTCGAACGACGTGGAATTTCATTCCTTCTTTAACCCCGTCAGCTGAGCCAATTGATATGCCTGCCATAGAATTTTTCACATCGACAGCTGTTACTAATCCGTTTAAGCCGATTTTATTTGTTTTCGGCATAACAGGCATTGCTTTAGTGTTTTGCTGCGTAACCGGAGCAGTTTTAGCGGCCGCTACTCCCATTGGTTGATAAATTTGTTCGAGTCGACTTTGCAGTTCTGATTTTTCTTCGAGAAGGCGTTTGGTTTTGGTTTGAAGTGTTTCGATTATAGCCATCTTCTCAACGAGAGCTGCGGTAGTTTCGTTAAGTTCTTTACTTTGTTTAATCTGCTCAGTGCGAACTCTTTCCAATTCGCCGAGAGTGTTTTTCAATAATTGTCCCTGCTTATCGTTAGTTTGGTAGAAGTCCTTAGTTATGCTCGTCCAGTTGTTTACTTTTTGAAGCAGCTCAGCTTTTTCCCTCTCGGAATTGCCAAGCTCGGTTTGCATAGCTGTAAACTCGGTATTAAGCGAGCTTATTTTATCGTTGAGTTTGTCTTCAACCTGTCTTTTCTGAGCGATTTTTTCATTTACCTGTTTTGTAAGAGAGTCAACTTCCTTGCTCAAGCTGTCTTTGCTGGATTTCAGATTTTGATATTTCTCCATATAATTGTCGGCGTTGGCTACGTAAGTTACTACTATGCCGCAGAGAAAAATCGAGGATATTGTCAGCAAAACTATTAGAATCTTCGTTAGCGTACTCAAGATTAACTCCTTGTTATAAATGATTGCCGATTACTCTTTTTACTTTTTGTGGTGGCCTTAAAATCACCATCCAAAACCACCAGCTACCAATTATTGATAATAATCAGCCAAATGTCAATTATTAATTGCCAATTTTAGTACCTGTTTTTCGATTGAAAAACAGCTTTGGCAGCAGCGAGACGAACGGATTTTGACGAATTATTCAGCAATTGCGGAAGAAACTTATTCAGAGATTTTGTTTTAATTTGGCCAATTGCTATCGCAGCGAGCCGATTAATGCGTTCTTTGCCCTGTTCATCCATATCAGCTGTTAAATCTTTTGTGAAAATGTCGAGAACCTCAATTTCACCCCGAGTATCGCCTAATTTTCCAAGTTCGCCGGCTGCAGCGAGCCGAATTTCCGGAACTTCATCACCAAGCATTGTGATTAGTGCATTTTTTGCATTTTCAGTTCCCAATGCCCCCATCGCTCTTACGCCCATCGCTCGGTCGTCTGCGTAAATACTTATGAGCATTGCCCATAGTTTCGGAAAAATTTTCTCATCACCGAGTACTGCTCTTGCCTCTGCTGCCAAAAATCTAACTTTGTCATCTGATTTTTGGTCACTAATAGCATATTGCAATAATTTTAATGCTTTTGGGTCGCCGATTTTTCCCAAGAGCAGGGCGGCATTGGCTCTTACTGTCTGGTCTTCGCTGGTTATTGCTTTGCCAATGAGATTAAAGCTGTCAATCGAGCCCATTTTACCCATCGCATAGGCAGCGGCAATGCGAACGTTTTCGTCTTTGTCGCTGAGCATTTTTCTAACCGAATCTTCTGCGAGCTGGTATTGCAAATCGCCTACTGCAAGAGCAGCTGAAAATCTGACCGGAATCAAATTGTCATTTAGAAGCCGAGCAACTTTTGGCATAAATTTTGTCCCGTTAATAGCCGCAACAACTTCAATTGCATTTGAACGGATTCTTGGGTCTCGGTCGAGCAGGCCGGCGTTGATAATTCTGTCGGCTTTGGCTCTTAGCTGTGATGGATTTGCGTTGCGTCTCAGTCTGCCAGATTGCTGCATTGATTCATTGCAGCCGCCTGCGGTGAGTATAATCGAACCGCCGACCACGAAAACTGAAAACGTAAAACTTAAAACTGAGAACCACAATTTGAAATTGAAAAGTTTTTTATTTTTCATTTTTTCTTCCCGCTGTTTTTGATTTTTAATTTTGCTGCCGCTATTATGACCAAAATCGCGCAAA
>JAGLNB010000118.1 GCA_023139715.1 Planctomycetota bacterium
TATTCAATCCTCTCAATCGGAGACGGGCTTGTAAGCCAGTTACCATCAATAATAATTTCCATCAGTTCCGGCTTTCTCGTAACAAAAATATCGTCAAGCAGCAATGTCAGCCAGGATTTATCAAAACAATTATTAAAAGCAAGCCAGCCGCTGCTGATTGCCTCAGTTATTATAGCTGCAATGGCTTTTGTGCCGGGAATGCCGAAAATTCCATTTTTATTACTTGCCGCCGGAACAGCTGCGGTTGGAAAAATCGCTACCAAATCCGAAAAAGAAGAGAAGAAGAAAAAAAACAAGGTCGATTTACCACAATCAAAATCTGATAAAAAGCCGGTCGAAGAAATGCTCGATGTTGACAGAATTTCGGTACAGGTTGGAGTTCGATTAATAGGTATGCTCGACCCGCATAAAGACAGTGCCGTTTTTGAACGCATTGGCGCACTGCGAAGAAAATTCGCCCAGCAGCTCGGCTTGATTGTTCCGCTTGTCCGGCTCAAAGACAATATCAATCTTGACCCAATCGCTTATGAAATTCGGCTCGCCGAAATGCCCGTAGCAACTGGTAAAATCCAGCCGGATATGTTCCTTGCTATGGATTCCGGCTCTGTTCAAACAAAAGTTCAAGGCCTTGAAACCAAGGAACCGGTTTATGGCTTGCCGGCTCTCTGGGTTACAAAAGAAAACAAAGAAGCCGCTGAGCTAAACGGCTACACCGTAATAGACCCCGAATCGGTTTTTATTACGCATCTTTCCGAAACTATGAAAAAACACGCCGACGAACTGCTCACGAGAGAAGACGTTCAGCTCCTCGTCGAACGGCTGCGTAAAACTCAGCCATCGCTTGTAGGCGAGGTCGTCGGAGAACTGGTGCCAATCGGGTTGCTTCAAACAGTGCTGAAAAAACTTTTGAAAAACTCAATTCCAATTCGCGAGCTGACCAGCATACTCGAAGCGCTCGGCGAAAGCGCAGCGAAAACCAAAAACTCAGATATTCTAACGGAAATAGTTCGCAAAAGAATAAGCAGAACCATTACCGAACAATACAAAGACCAGGACAACAAAATCTCAGCTATAACTCTCGATGCAGCTCTCGAACATCAGATGAGCTCTTCGCTGAAACAGGAAAACGATGTAATAAGACTGGCTCTGCCGGCTGAAATAGTAATGAGTATAAACCAAAAAATAGCTAATGCCTGGAAATCAGCAATGGACAATGGCAGAGATAAAATTATTCTTCTTTGTGATTCCAGATTGCGCTGGCCGCTGGCGGCAATGCTGGCAAGAAGCGTCTCGCAACTGCCGGTTGTGGCCTACGATGAAGTTGTACTCGGAACACCAGTAGAGTCTTTAGAGACCATACTCGCCGAGCAAACACAATTCGGAGAAACAGCAGGACTTGAGTTGGCGGGAGCCGCAAAATAGTTTATTAAAATTCAGAAACTTAAAACCTAAAAAAATTAAATAAACAAAAGCCAAAATAAGAAAGCAACTTATGCCGCTGCAAAATAGAGCTATTTCCGGAAGTATCGCCGTGATGTGTTTTTTTGCGGTGGCAATTATCGGCTGGCTCAACCAGATTTCTCCGTTCACCTGCTGCAAAAGAGCTGTTACAGCTGCAATAATCGCTTACGCCATTTCCACACTGGCGGTAAAAGCTGTCAACTATATCCTTATAGATGCGATGATTAACAACCAGATGAATCAACAGAACAAGGGAAAAAACAGTGCCAACTAAAACCGATACAATTTCGCAGGAGCAGCCGCAAAGCAAAGCGGCCGAAAGCAAGAAGCATTTAAAAACTGCGGCTTTGAACGCTTACTGCGACCAGGAAAAATCACTGATTTCTGATAAGCAGATAGTTGAATTTCTGCCAATGGTAAATAAAATCGTTCAGCGAGTTGTAACTTATCTCAAACCACCGCTTTCACTGGAAGACCTTGTTTCAGCCGGCACGATAGGGCTTGTCAAAGCGGCTCGTGATTTTAATCCCACACACAATGCCGAGTTTCAAACATACGCATACATTCGGGTTAAAGGGGCTGTAATAGATGAACTGCGAAAATGGTCGTTTGTGCCGGCCAATATCAATCAGCAGATTCGCAGCGTTTTGAAAATCAGCAGAGAAATTACAGAAACAACCGGCTACGCACCAACAGATGAGCAGCTTGCTCGAAAAGCTGGAATTACAATCGATGAACTTTACAAAATGTTTGAAAACGAACGTGCAAGAAATTTCGTTTCAATCGACAGTGCAAATGAAGAAACACCCTCGCTTGCCGGCACGTTAAAATCGTCCGGCGTAATGAGTCCTGATGAGAAAATCGAACAAGCAGAACTCATCGAAAAACTTGCCGAAGCTATACAGCAGCTTGCAAAAAAACAAAAACAAATCATCCTGCTCTACTACCAACAGCATCTTACAATGAAGCAGGTTGCCAAAGTTCTTAAAGTTACTGAATCGCGTATAAGCCAGCTGCATGCAAGCGCCCTTTTTAATTTATCCATAAAATTGAGGCAGTGGAAAAATGACAAGTAACGACTTTAATCCGATTAAGCCAATAGAGGGTTTGCCGGGTATCGCAAGAGTAACCGCCACCGGCCAGCGCAAGGAGAGAAACGCTAAGCAGCAAAAAAAGAAAAGAGAAGCCGTCGATGAGCCGGACTTAATCGATGAACTTGAAACCCAAAAAAAACAAAACGATGAAAATATCGGGCTCGATTATTGTGCTTAAAACAGAAACGGAAAAACAAACATTATGAAAAAATCAACCGGACGAATTCTAAAAAATAACGACACTAAAATCGAAGGCCGTGTCCAGCTTGGCGTAATAAGTGCTAACCAAAAAACACCCTTGAAAAATGAAGGCACTGCTGATTTAGAGCCGCAGGTAAACATCACAGAAAGTAATAGTGAATTTGCCATAATAGAAGTAAAATGCGCCTGCGGAACAATAATACACTTAAAATGCGAATATGCGGCAATGCAAAACGAAAACATGGCCGCAGACCAAACCAAATAAATGGAGAAAATAAAATGACACTTAATAAAAAAACGATTGCTGTTTTAATTATGTTTTCGCTCGCAGCTGGATTTAGCGGATGCTCAACTTTACGAGAATCAGGAGGCACTGCAATTAATGATGAGCCAGACAAAAAACCACAAAGCAACGCCGCTGCAAACAGATTTCAGGATTCGGCTTCGCAAAAGCAGAGCCCTGTTGAGTCGGCCATAGAACTCTCACAAAAATACGCAAAACTGGCTGAAGAGACTTCCGCTGTGCGTGAAAAAAATAAAGAACTAACCACAAACAAAAAACAGCTTGAAAAACAACTCAGCGAAACTAAAACACAATTGGCTCAGGCAAAAAAAGAATTGGACGAAGCAAATAATCTTCTAATTGAAATGCGAATCGAGCTGAACAATTGGAAAACTGATATTCTCGGCTTCCGCGACGAAATGCGGGACGCTGAAAAAACGCAACTCGACACACTTTTAACAATTCTCCAGGCACTCGGAGGAGAAACAAAAACCGACCCTTGCAAGCCGGCACAACCAAAAGATTCCAAAATTTCAGGCGAGCCAAATGAATAATTCAAAAACAAAAACCAAAATGAAAATATTTTACATACTAAATCGTACTGCATTTGCCGGCTTTTGCTTTGCTGCGTTACTGCTGATGTTCGCAGCCGGATGCAACAATTACACAGTTTCTAATCCGGCAATGAGTCATTACTATCTTAATCCAGATAAAAATCTATCAGAACTCGGCCGAGTTGCAATTGTCGAGCTTGACAATAATTCGAGCTACCCGCAAATCAATGGTGATGTTACTGAAGCTATTTTCAGGGCACTTCAGAAAAGGCAGGTTTTTGGTCTGGCGATTGTTCGCCAAAGCGACACGGCCTGGCGGAGTTTGCAACTTGAGCCGGATACGACCTATACACTCGAGCAGCTGATGGCTATTCGAAAGACGCTAAACTGCGATGCCGTCCTGATTGGAAGCATTACTGAATTTAATCCCTATCCGCCAATGACAATCGGGCTCCGCCTTAAATTGGTCGATTTAAAAGATGGACAATTGGTCTGGGGGCTCGAGCAGGTCTGGGATGTAGCAGATAAAACCACTGAAAACAGGATAAAAAATTATTTTAAGAGGCAAATGAATTCCGAATTTATACCGTTGCGAGAGCAGGTAATAGCTGTTAGTCCGTTGAAATTCTTCAGGTTCGTAGCCCTGGAAATAGCCGAAACGTTCAGATAATATCGTAATTAATAATATTGAAAACCGGCTTTTCGGCCTAAAAAAGTCCTGACTTTATAAAAAACCGAAAATCCAATAGAAAAAAATTAAAGTTTTACAAAAAATCAACGAGAAAGACTTTAGGCTGGCAAGTAGAGCGTTTCAGAAAAACTAATGGCCAAAAATACAAAAGACATAACGTTGTCAGGGGATAAAAGGGCGAGAAAGATTTAGAAAGCGATAGTACGATGATAGAAAAAATTGATAACAATAGTAACTTGATTAAACCAGAGCTGACTTCGAGAAAGTGCTGCTCAACACAGCAGCCGGCAAAAACCAATGCGGCAGCTTCGCTTCAAACCGATTATGCCGACCTTATTGGAAAAGCCATGCAACCTGCACAGGATGATACTGCAATCATTCAACAGGCACAAAAATTACTGGCTTCGGGAGAGTTGGAAAGTGCTGAAAATATTCGTCAGGCAGCTGAAAATATCGCAAAATTCGGCGTATAAACAAACCTCGACACAGCCATACATGTTGGAAAACTAAAAGATGGACGAAGCGGCAAAGGGATGAAGTGTTTTTTCTCTGTGTCCTCTGTGGCTAATCAACCCTGCCATAGTGATGGCAGGGCTAAACGAGATACGAGATACGCTTCACGAAATACGAAAAATCCGTGGTTAATTTTGTGTGAAATTTTTGCAGTTATTAAGAGCGCATTTCAGGCGTAGCAATCCAAGTTTGTCGTAGTCAATGGCAAATCAGCATTGGCAAACAGCACATCGCGAAACCACCTTGCTGCGTTGACAGCTGTATTTTGAGCG
>JAGLNB010000119.1 GCA_023139715.1 Planctomycetota bacterium
CCAGCGGTGCAGACTTGACTACCCTACATAAAATTTTCTTCGCCATACTCCTCTCCCTCTCCGGCCATTATTCTAATAAATTGGGGAAGGCGAGTCAAGGAAAATGTTATCGGACGCAGCTTCGGTATTTTCAGTATTAGTAATAAATAAATTGCCCTGCTTTGGCCGATGAATGTTATTGATGTGTATTTTTTGTCGATAGAGGGATTTTTTTAAAAAATGCAGATTATTGCCAAGTGTCCGAAATGCTTCCATAAATGGCTGCTCGAAATTGACGCAGCTGACAGGCGGATTACGTGCAAAAAATGCAACAACTTATTCAAAGTGCCAAAATTACAAGAGGTTTCAGAGGCAATCAAAGTTGTAGAAAGTGCGAGCGGAACAATCTACGCCGACCAGGATGGCAAAATCTACGGATAGCCGCCAACTGTTGCTATTGAGTTTGTTTCGCCGGCAGTTCAGATTTCGACGCAGCAGGATCAGCTGCTGACTTTTTCTGCTCAAGGCCGAGTGCCTTTTCAATTCTCGCTGTTCTTTGCGAAAGAGCATCAAGCCGGCTGCTAATGGAATCCAACCTTCCGATAATATCTTTGATTCCAGCATTTATACCAACTAAATTTCTCTCGGTCATATCCATATATCGCTGCATAAGCCGTTCATAGGCATCTATCGCCCGGGTGGCATCGGTTTTGTATTCCGGCAGTGTTATAATTTGCGGCTCAACGCTATAGGTGTTTTCACCGCTGCAGATTGAAGTTGAAAACCAGGCAATTATGCAGCAAACAAGAACTGCTGCTAAAATCAGAGCGTTTCTATTAGATTTCATCGCATTTCTCCTTTTATATTGTTCACGATTGAATTTTCCCGTTTGTCCGCGGGTAAGTAATTTAAAAATAACGAGCTGCGGTTTTATTCGCGGACATTTACTACCCTGAAGGGTATTTAATTCCAAGCCATTAAAAATTTTGGCCCTACTGCATTTATCGGCATAAATTGCGGAAACGTTAATTTGCTTCGGATTATTAAAATTGCTCCACATTTAGATTATGCGGCAAATCATTCAATGGGCAATCGCTGCAATTCGGCTTTGGTTTACAGAAATTTTTGCCGACCTGAACCAGAAGTGCGTGGAATTCATTGAAAAGTTTTGCGTCCTGCTGCAAATTCGATTGGAACAATTCGCTAAGCTGCTCGTAATCGGCCTCCGAATTAATTAAGCCGTGCCGAATTGCGATTCTCGCTGTGTACGTATCCACTACGAAAACTTCCCTCTCGAAAGCGTAAAGCAAAATCGAATCAGCTGTTTCTTTTCCGATGCCATTTATTGCCAAAAGCTCTTCTCTCAGACAAGCCGTGCTAAGATTTTCCAGCGATGATAATTGCCCATCGTATTTTTCAAAAAGCCAGATGAGGAAATTTTTCAGACGTTTCGTTTTTATATTGTAATAGCCGGCCGGCCGAATAAGTGCAGCCATTTTTTCACTGTCCAAATGGTGGAGTTTTTCAGCATCAAGTAAATCAGCTGATTTCAAATTGGCTATGGCTTTTTCCACATTAGTCCAGTTTGTATTCTGTGTTAGAATTGCACCAACAATTATTTCAATGCGGCTCTGGCCCGGCCACCAATCCTGGCCGCCGAACCGCTCAATGAGCAGCTGATAAATTTCAGTTAATTGTTCGCTAATCATTTCAGTTATAAACGCCCTAAAAGTTATGCTGTTTGGCTATTGTAATTTTGGCATCGCTAAAGTAAACTCTGCGTAAATGGCAGACAATAACAAAACAAAAGATAAATACAACAACGATGCAAGTCAACTATTTAACTTTGCGCAGGGCTCTTATCTTGAGCGCAGCAGCCGCCCTATTTACGCCATAATTTTCCTGCTGCCGTTTATCGTGTTCTACGAACTCGGCACAATTTTCATAAACACTGACGTGCTGAATCAAACTCAGGTTCGAGTAGTCGCTTTTGTGTGGCTGCAAAATATGCTGGAATATATCGGCTTTACGGGAAAATGGGTTTGGTTTGCTCCGGCTTTGGCTGTTGTGCTGATTTTGTTCGCACTTCAATTAACCAGCCGCAAAAAATGGCGATTCGAATTGAGCGATGCCTTTCCAATGGTAGCCGAATGTATCCTGCTGGCGGTTCCGCTTATTGTATTTAGTTTATTTTTGAACAGTTCAACTGCGGGGCAAAATGATTTTGGCGGATACGAAAATTCCGCTATAAAATTTCACTGCAACAGCCAAATCGTTTCAAGCTGCTCGGCTACTTCGGCAAATGAGCCGGCTGATTGGCAAACGGAAATAAACCAACCAAAAAGCAATTATCTTCTCGCAAACATTGTTACGGCAATCGGAGCCGGCATTTACGAAGAGCTTGTTTTCAGATTGATTTTGATTTGCCTTTTAATGCTGCTGTTTCACAATGTTATTGGTTGCAGCCATCGAAACGCTGTGATATTTTCGGTTCTTGTTTCAGCGGCGTTATTTAGTGCGCACCACCATATAATATTTCTCAATGGCCAATTTGGCCAGACAGCTCCTTTTAACTGGACGGAATTCGGCTTTAGAACGGCAGCCGGCATTTATTTCGCCGCTCTTTTTGCAATTCGCGGCTTTGGAATCACAGCTGGAACTCACGCCTTTTACGACATTATAGCAACAGTTATAAATGCTATGTTTTTTCAGCAGTAGCCCGCTATAAAAATTTTCGGGAAAAATCACATTATTTTCAGATTTTATCAAAAATTTACCTACCCCTTAGTCTTTTGATTTACGCTATTTGCAGGATAATCGTCCTATAAGTGCCCAAATCAGCAATATCAGTATTGATATTGCACTTGAATCGCATGCCGCTATTTTCGTATAATAGGGTCAGGACAATTGATTATATTTTATTTGCGGGTACTCAACTATGGAATCACCTCAAGTCAATGTAGCAGTTGAAGAGTTGTCGTTTAATCTTTTCCAAAGATCGCTGCATCCTGAGCTATTCAACATTTACGCCAAGCGGCATTTGAAAACGGAGAAATACGAAGCTGTGATTTGGGTAACCGGCTGCACTCACGTAGTAAGCGTTTTTTCCGGCAAAGTCTGTCTCAGCGAAGTTGTATGTGCTCCTGACCAAATGCTTCCACAGCGTGGCTTGATTGAGCGTTTCAAATTTAGTGGCCCGCGTTCGCACAAATGTACATTAAGTCGCGGCGTAAATTATATGACCAATTTTCAAATCGAAAAGATGAGTCCCAACCTTTACCGTCAAAGCCATCTCGACCTTGAACGGTTCGCGAGAAACAGAGGCATTTTTGTAAAATTCCGAGAGCAGCAAATCGGCGGCCTTGAGCCGTTCTGCTATATCGATTTTGAGGCAAGGCAAAAGGAACTACACATACATACTTTCGCCGCTTATCCAGACCAGGTTACAATGATTAAGACTCAGTCGCTATTCGACTTTCAGTAAACCGGGCATATAAAGAAATCAGGTCGCTTTTAGCAATTCATTGTGGCAACGAAACTTAAAGTTTAAAACGTAAAACTCAAAGCCAAAGCTCAAAGTTAAAAACTTGCACTCGACTCTAAAACCGGCCATTAGTAATTTTGAATTTTTAGCTATGGTTTTTAGTTTTCAGCTTTAAGTTTTAAACTTTTATTCACAGCTGTTTTAATTCTGCTCAGGACAGGTTTAGTGCTTAGGTTTTTTTTGGTTCTTCTACTGCTGCTGTTCTTCTAACTTCTGCTTGAGATGCTGCATTCGTTCGCGAATCTCCAAAGCCATTTTGCTGTTCGGAAAATCACGTATAATTTGCTGGCCGGATTCGATTGCTTTTTCCCATTGACTCGCTGAAACAGCCATCGAAAATTGTACGCCGAGATTGTGCAATTTGGTTCTGAAAACTCCGCTCGCTGCCTCCTGAAGGGCTAATCCTTCGTTTGGAGTGAGATACTGGTCGAGTTCTTTTAAAAGTTCCAGGCTGCGGTCGGTGGCCTGACGCTTTACGGCATCGTCCCAGGCAGTTAAAAGTATTTTTTTCCGCTCTTCTTTTTTGTTGAGCAGTTTTTTCCGCATTGCCTTTGCACTTTCAAGATCGGGATACGCTTCAATCAAACGCTCAATCTGTTCGCTGGCTTTTAGCCACTGGTGGCCTTCGAATAATTTTTCAATGTGTGCTATAATCTGATTCGCCCTGCCAACATCGGTTGCGTCGCGGTATTTGTCAGCTTCATCTCGCAACTGCTCGGCAAGCCCTTTGTAATCTTCCAAACGCAAAATGTCTTCAATGATTTTATAAGTAGCTTCGAAATCCTGCTGATGAAGTTTATCGAAAACGGTTTCGCGAAGTGCCTGCGTGTCGGCCTCTTTGAACGCAACGGATTTAGCCGTCTCGCTAAGGTGAGTATTCTGGCTAATCTGTGTTAATACGCCGCGATGCTTCTCCAGCGTATTAACAATGTTTTCAATTTTTGTAGCGGCCTGATTTAGCACCGTGAAAATTTGAATCACTTTTAAAAGCACCGCAAGAACAGCGGCTAATAAAACCAACCCGCCGAGAAAAAATACGAACTGCAATACCAAATCGGGTTTTGGGTTACGAAATATGCCGGTGAAAACCGCCAGAATCACGACAGCGGCAATCGCAACATACATAATTATCAGCTGCTTTTTAAAACCTTTCATTGTTCCGCTCCTTCCAAGATTGATTAGCTGCCACTCACTAAAAAACTTCACAATCAGAACATTATACAATATGATATATTTAAGCTGGGTTTGTGTCAATCACTTAAAAGAAAGGCC
>JAGLNB010000012.1 GCA_023139715.1 Planctomycetota bacterium
TTTTGACCAAAATTGACAAAAAACGTTCAAAAACACTCACTTTTTGACCGTTTTTTTCTTGCCTATCTCGCCCAGCTTGCGCAAGCCGACCTGCCTCCCTTTGATTTTCGGCTAAAAACAAGGGTTGGCTGAAAAATCGAAGAAAAAAAACCCGAAAAATGCCATATTTTTGAAAAATCCATCCCCGAAAATCGCAAATTTATATGCCGTTTTTGATTGAAATTGCTGCTGTTCTCAACTCATCTTGGCTCGCATAGTCCTTATCAGCCCGGCGAGTACCTGCGGAGGAATATCATCCAATTGCGGCTCGGGAATCTGGCTAAGAGCGATGTTGTCGAGAATTTTTCCAGCTTGCTCGATTTGGTTGGCCACCGCATCAAGGGCTATGTCAACCCTGTCTAATTGGCCGTCAGCCATTAGCCGCAGGCAACTGATGATTTCTTTAGTTAATTGTTTGTCGCTTAAAGCCGGTGCCGATTCAGCTGGTTTTGCGGCCTGTGTTTGCCGGCCTTGCGGCGTTTCTTTTTCTTCGAGAATCTTCTGGGTAAGCTGATATGTTTCGGCCATCAGTTTTCTTTCTTTCGCCTCATCGCTGTCATTAATCGGTGCGATTTTCAACTCATCATCTGCGCTTGCAGTGAGATTCGGCACATACAATTTATTGTGGCAGGATGGACATTTGCCCCATTTTCCGCCGGCAGTATCAGGAGCTTCGATTTTTTTATTGCAATACTCACAATGAAATACGATAGCCATTTTATCACCTCATTATTCGCTGTTCATTTTTGCAATCTACGATTTTTTTTTGTATTCTGCATTTACGCTGGTGGTTATTCCTCCACGCGGCGTAAATCTGCAAATAATTTTCATCCATCGCGGTTTACAGATGCTGGATAAATCATCGAGAATTTCATTTGTCAATGCTTCATAAAAAATACCCTTATTACGATAGCTTTGCATATAAAATTTTAAGCTTTTTAATTCGATGCAGGATTTGTCGGGACTGTATTCAACGATAACTTCGCCGAAATCCGGCTGGCCGGTTTTGGGACAAACGCTGGTAAACTCCGGACAGTTGATAGTTATTGTGTAATCCCTGTCCGGCTTGGGATTTTCAAACAGTTCCAGCTTTGGTTTTTCACTCATTTGTTGAACCTTGCGAAAAATACGTTAAACTGATTATATTAGATATTTACAGTTTTGACAAGTGTGAGGAAAAATGCCAGAGAAAATTAAAAAAGCTGTTATTTTATTAAGCGGCGGCTTGGATTCAGCGACAACAGCTGCCATTGCCAAAAGTGAAGGTTTTGATTTGTATGGCCTGACTTTTAAATACGGCCAGCGACACAAAATCGAAATTGAATCCGCAAAAAAAGTAGCCAAATTTTTAAATATTGCCGACCATCGCATAATCGATATTGATTTGACTTCTTTTGGCGGCTCAGCTCTGACCGATTTAAATATTGCGGTTCCAAAAGACGGAGCTGATTTGGAAAACACAAACCAAATACCAATAACTTATGTTCCTGCTCGCAATACGATTTTTCTTAGCTACGCTTTGGCTTTTGCGGAAGTTTTGGAGGCGTTTGATATTTTCATAGGCGTAAATATGACCGATTACAGCGGCTATCCCGACTGCCGAGCTGAATTTATTTCGGCTTTTGAAAAAATGGCCAATCTTGCAACAGCTGCGGTAATTGAAAATAAGGGTAAATATAAAATTCATACGCCGATTATAAATATGAGCAAGGGTCAAATTATTATCAAAGGCATAGAGCTTGGCGTTGATTATTCATTAACGCATAGTTGCTATGCTCCTGACGAATTTGGCCGAAGCTGCGGCAGATGTGATTCATGCAGATTAAGATTAAAAGGTTTCGCCGAAGCAGACTTGGCTGATACGGTGGAGTATGTGGACGCTAAAAAATAATGACGTGGAAGTCTGTCATTGCGAGAAGCGTAGCGACGAAGCAATCTCATTCGTTACATTTTAGATTGCTTCGCTCTGCCTTTCGACAAGGACATTCGGCTGAGCTCAGTCGAAGCCCTCAAGACTTTGCTCGCAATGACATATACAAATCGAGGCACAAATAATGATAGTAAGTGAGATTTTTTATTCTCTGCAAGGCGAAGGTTTTTTAACCGGTGTTCCCAGCGTATTTATACGTTTGGCCGGTTGCCCTTTGCGATGTAAATGGTGCGATACAAAATACGCCTGGGATGCAAAAGCAGGGCAGGATTTTAGCATTGAAAAAATAATTAAAACTATTAAAAAATGGCCGTGCAGATTTGTTGTAATAACCGGCGGCGAGCCGATGGTAAATTCTGAACTTGGCGAACTAACTGCGCAGCTGAAAGAAATCGGCAAACACATCACAATTGAAACAGCGGGAATTAAATTTGTTGCGAATCTTGACTGTGATTTAATGAGTATCAGTCCCAAACTTGGCAATGCCGAACTGGCTGATGGCAAATCCGCATTGAATGTGGAAGTTTTGAATGAACTAACAGCCAATTATAAATACCAATTAAAGTTTGTTATATGCACTGAGCAAAGTCTAAGTGTAGATTCCAAAGATGATTTAGCTGAAATAAAACAGCTGCTCGCTCAAATTGAAAACGTTGATTTGGAAAAGGTAATGCTTATGCCTCAGGCGGCCACGAGAGATGAGCTTTTGGCCAAATCTGAAATGGTAGCTGAGTTGTGCAGGCAGAGCGGCTTTGTATTCTGTCAGCGTTTACAGGTTTTGCTTTGGGACAATCAGCGAAATATTTAGAAGCTATCCCAAAACTCATTTGGGCTGCAAATGGCTCTTTTATCTGCTGGCGGTGTTGGTCTGCATCACCATAGCTTTGACTATGCTTGCTTCGACCGTCTTGCCAGCGGCCAAAATTTCTCATTTTCGCCACCAAAGCAGTTTTTGGGATAACTTCTAATTGACTTTTTAGCTGAAATAGTAAATAATTACTGCTCGATAGTCAAAATTCAGCCCGGGTGGCGGAATAGGCAGACGCGCTAGCTTGAGGGGCTAGTTCCCTTCGGGGAGTGCTGGTTCGACTCCAGTCCCGG
>JAGLNB010000120.1 GCA_023139715.1 Planctomycetota bacterium
TTTGCAGCTGTCTCGAAAAAACCGAATCGAAAGCCGCCGAGCAAATCGATTCGCAAACAATAGCTAATGCAAATAATGATTTTGCAATCCGGCTATATTCAAAATTGCAGGCAGCCGGCAAAAAAAATGAAAACCTGTTTTTTTCGCCATACAGCATTTCAACAGCCCTTGCAATGACCGCAACCGGAGCAGAAAATCAAACAGAGGTACAAATGCTGAAAACTTTGGGACTTCCAACCAAAACCGAAAAACAAAAACTTCATTCGGCAATTGGAAAAGTTATAAAAGAACTAAATGATAGAGGCCAAGAAAATGATTATCAGCTTTCCATCGCAAACGCACTTTGGGGGCAGATTGGTTACGAATTTCTGCCGGAATTTATCGAGCTGGCCGGAAACAATTACGACGGCGGATTAAACGAAGTTGATTTTGCAGGCGCAACAGAAACAACTCGCCAAACAATAAACAGCTGGGTAGAGAAAAAAACAAACGATAAAATCCAAAACCTTATTAGTAAGGGCGTGCTGGATTCAATGACGCGGCTGGTTTTGACAAATGCTATCTACTTCAAAGCCGACTGGGCAAATGGATTCAAGGCAAACAGAACCAGAGAGGCCGATTTTACTCTGGCCGGCGGCGAAAAAATCAGTGTGCCAATGATGAATCAGACCGCTGAATTTAATTATGTTGAAATCGATAATTTTCAGCTTTTGGAGCTGCCGTACATAAATAATGAACTTTCAATGCTGGTTTTTCTGCCGAAAGAAATCAATGGACTCGGCGAATTCGAGAAGACACTTACAATTGAAAATATAAATCAATGGCTTGGAAAATCTAATAAATGCAAAGTAATTGTCTCAATTCCAAAATTTAAAATGACCAGCAAATTCAATTTAAACAATGTATTAAAATCGCTCGGAATGGCCGATGCGTTTTCCGCAGATGCAGATTTTTCCGCAATGACCGGCCAAAAAGACCTCTATATTTCAGATGTCATTCACAAGGCCTACGTAGATGTTAACGAGGAAGGAACAGAAGCAGCAGCGGCAACGGCGGTCGTAATGCGATTGACTTCAATTAGCCCACAGGAATTACCGATTTTTCGAGTTGACCGGCCGTTTCTATTTTTAATCCGCGACAATTTATCCGGCAGTATTTTATTCATAGGCCGTCTGGTAAATCCGAAATAAGAATTGAGAATCCTTCGACTCAGCTCCCTTCAATAAACTCAGGGCAAGCAGGACAGGTGTAGAATTTGGATTTCAATTTGGTTAGTCCTGCCATCACCATGGCAGGGTTTTCTTTGGGGCATTTTCAATCAAAATCGTCAAAAAAAATTCGATTTGTGGAGTGCGAAATCC
>JAGLNB010000121.1 GCA_023139715.1 Planctomycetota bacterium
AAACAGGCGGCTCAAATTGTCCGGGGATTGAACCTCCGAAAATATCCCAGCTGAATTGTAATGGCGGCTCGGAATCTCTCTCGGCTGGCTCCACTCTCAAATACACTTCACCGAATTGTCCGGCTCCACCGCTCTGTTTTTTATGGCGATAGTGGCCATCAGCTTTTCCGGTAATGGTTTCACGGTATGGGATTTTGGGCTCTTTCGTATTGACCGCAAGTTTGAAACGTTTTTCCATTTTTTCGAGCATAATCCGCAAGTGCAGTTCGCCCAGACCGCTAATTACCTGCTCTCTTGTTTGCACGTCTCTTGTTACCTTGAAACAAGGATCCTCTTCGCACAACTTTTCGATAGCTGAGGCAATCTTTTGCTCATCGCCTCTTGTGGCCGGCTCAAGAGCCAGAGAAAACATCGGTTGGGGAACTGGCGGCATTTCAAATTTGCCATTTGTTTTTCCGTCATGAATTGTATCGCCGACTCTAAGCTCTTCCACTTTAGCCAATGTGATAATGTCGCCAGCTATGCCGCTTTCGATTTCTTTGTTTTCTTCGCCCTGTGATTTCAAAATATGTCCTGGCCTGATGCCTTTCTTTTCGTTATTTATGAAAAGATTGGTATCGGATTTGATTGTACCGCTAAAAATCCTGATTGCGGAATACTTCATATTCGAACGCGGGTCAAATCCGACTCTAAATACCAAGCCAACCAATGGGCCTGCGGCATCTGCTTTTAATGCTATCGTTTCTTCGCCATTTTTAAATGCAACAACTGCAGAACTATCCGATGGTGATGGCGTATATTTAACTATAATATCCAGCAAATTTTCTATCCCTGTTTCCTTGCGAGCGTTAGTGAAAATTACAGGAATTATTGTTCCAGATTTCATTGCTTTTACAAATACGGAATCTATTTTTTCGGCGGCGATTTCTTCCCCGCCGAGATAGCTTTCCATAAGTTCGTCATCAGCTTCAATAACGCTTTCAATCAATTCTGTATTGGCCTGACCGACATCCATTATTGCAGAATCACCTGCTTTATTGCTAATGCAATCTATTATTGATTCTTTGTCAGCTGATGGCAAATTAGCACAACGGCACTGCGAGCCGAATGTTTCCTGAATATTTTTTAGGAGTTCAGACAAATCGGTATTTTCAGCGTCGATTTTATTAATTACAATAACCAAGGGCATTCCAATGCTCTTGGCTAACTCAAAAAGCTTTCTTGTATTGGTTTCTATTCCGGCTGATGCGCTGATTACAAGAACAGCCGTTTCAACGGCGGTTATGGCTTTAATGGCAGGGCCTACAAAATCAGGATAGCCGGGAGTGTCAATAATGTTAAGTAGTTTTCCAGCATATTCCGCATTTATCAGAGCCGAAGCAATCGAATGCTGGTGATGCTTTTCCTCGTCATAGTAATCACAAATGCTTGTCTGCTCATCAACGCTGCCAAGACGATTAACGGAACCTGTGTTATGCAGTATTGCCTCGGCTATTGATGTTTTGCCGCTTCCGCCATGCCCCAAAAGAATAATATTGCGAATCTCACCAGTATCAGCCACTTTTTTCAAACCTCCAAAAAAGACAGTTAAAATTCTGCTTGTAAACGCTTTAGAACCCGTAATCATACAACGGTTGTGGCACAAAAGACAAGGTTTTTTTTTGAATACTTCTAAAAACAGCTGTTAATACAACAAAGATTGTATGCTGCGGCAAAACAGCAACAATAAAAAAATGAAAAAATATCATATTTTTTGGGGCTCTCTGCAACAAGCGTTAGAAGTGATTTTATTGGACATTATATGTGGTAATAAATATATGCTTTCCACTACAGCTATATGTTGCATAAGAACCAAATCGCTTCTTTTATGTGGTGGCTCGAGTTATAGGTCGTTGCTCTGGTAGTGCAATTGGCCATTAAAGAAAAAATGTTTATACAGTCGATACCTTGACAAGCTGAGTGGGTGTTAATATGGAATTTAAAAAACATTAGTTGCAAAGGATGTGTAAGTATGAGCAAAAGGGAACTAATAGACTACATTTGTGAAATCAACAAAAGTGCCAAGCCCGAATTTCTTGCTGATTTTGCCGAAGACGAACTGAACTCCTACCTTGAGCATCTGATGGAATTGGATTTGAAAGAATTGGCTGTCTGCTGTTGATGATCCAATTTCTGTAGGGCGCTTACACTATCTCGAAGTTCGTCTTTTCGAGGCATTCTTTTTAGGTTCTGTTTTAAGCTCTATTGATTCTGTAAATGTCGCAGCTTCCGGTGCCTGTTCCGTATTAACAGGCGGTGGAACCAAAGCAACGATGTTTTGTTTGAATTCGAGCAATTTCGGAACAAAACCAGCCGGTACGTCAAAAACAAAATCAATCCATAAAACCTTATCATTATCGTTGAAATCGCTGCGTTTTATGCTTATCTTTTCATTTAATCGTTTTAACTGCAATTGGTCAGCTGTTTTTAAATATCCTGTCGGATAAACATTTATCGCATATCCCAAAAGAGGGTGCTTAACATCTTTTACTCGTTTACATATCAATCTTAACTGTGAAGGAGTAAATATGCCTGCATTTTTCGCCTTATTGCTTATTGCTTTTTTTTCTATTCCAATTCGCACAATCATAGAATTGAAGCCGTTTTTTGATTTTACCAACTGGTTGGGGTCGACTGCATCTTTCATATCTTGCGGTGCCGGCCAAACGGCGATTTTAGCAGGTATTTGTATTGCCTTTGAATCTGTTACGACTGAAACTTCATCGGAAGCGAGGCGATTTAGAAAAACCTGGTCAAGAAAATCAGGATGAAGAGCAGCAAAACTTTTTTTGCCGCTAAAACTGCCATTGCTGACCATATTGAATAATCCAGTAGTAAAACCATCTGCATTAAATAAAACCTTTTGCGGCTTGGCAATATCGGAAATTTTTACGTCTGCCTCAAAACGCGGATACGGATATTTATCCGGCAAAGGAGCTATGAGGAGCATTGATAATAAGAAGCCGGCTAATGTCAGGCCAAGAAAAAACCCGCAAATAATGCGGCCACTTTTTTCGGCAATAGTTCCAAAATTAATCGAATCAGGAATAAGATTTATTACAACCGTTTGCAAGCCGGCAAAAGCCGCCACAAACAAAATTAAAAAACAAATTGACGATGCCCAAGGCACCAGAAAAGCAGATTGAACCTGATTGATAAGTAAGCTGGATAAAATCTCAAAATAACCAAAAGCAATAATGCTCGCACAAATGGCAACTATTGTTGTGGCAAATGATCTGGCCAACGTGCTCTTCAAATACAAATACGCAACACAGCTTATGATGATTAATAATACGATTAAGTTAACCATTAATAAGCTGACCATTAAAATGTCTCCGTTTTTTTATTTATGGTGTTCCTGCCGACGGCAGAGAAAATTATACTTGTCCTGGTTTTTCTGGCCGTTTCTTTGACGTTGAAAATACTCTAACTATCTCATTAATAGCAGTTGCCCCTTCGACAACTTTCATCAGTGCCTGTTCCTGAAGGTATAGCATTTTTGCGTGCCTGAATTGGGCCGCAATCTCTGGCATCGTTTCCAGGTTCTTTATATCTTCTCTTAGTTTGTTATCTACTGAGATGGTTTCAAACACAGCCATCCTGCCGACAAAACCGGTTCCCTGACAGCTATCACAGATTATTTGTTTATCGCCTCTGCCCAATTCAGGTTTTCCCGGACGATAGAGCACTTTTGCCTTGTCAGCTGGAAGACCAAATTTTTTCACCACATCTCTATTGGGTTCATACCCTTGTTTACATTCATCGCACAATTTTCTAAGGAGTCGCTGGTTGGTTATTCCGAGCAGCGGCTCTACAGCTGTATTTTTATCACCGACCAAGTCTATCCATTTAGTTAGTGCCTTAATAACGCCATCGGCTTCGATTACGACATATATTATCCTGCCATCCCTGGCCAATTCACAAGCAATTTTAGCTGTTTCGGCATCTGAGCATTCGCCAACACCAACAACATCCGGTCCTGTGCGAACTATCTGCTGCAGTCGTTTTGCGTATGTGGTTGTGCCTGTGTCGCTTAATGCAAACACGTTTTGAGTTGTATTTGGCAGCTCAGCGGCAATTCGTTTTTCAAGTGTATTTATACTGTACAAAAATGGGTCGTGATTCTTCAGTAATGCGTAAAATGTAGTTGTTACTCCGGATTTTTTAGGGCCGGCAACAATAAACAAACCCTGTTTCGCACTGCGAACTTCATTCAGCTGACTATATTGAATGCCCGTAAGGCCTACTTCAGATAATCCCATTATGTTGTGTTTAATTGTCTGTTTAAGCCGTATTTGCTCACCTGCGGTAGAGCCGGTCGTAATAACATCCCACTGTAAATCCTGCCCATTCTGACGAATTCGGAAATTCCCCATTTGAGGTTTGCGTTTTTCATTTCTGTCAAGATCAGCAAGGTTTTTTATGAAGTGAATTAAATATTTTACTTTCTCTCTGTCCATAGCCGGCTGTTTTATGGCTGTACCATCAACATAGTATGTTACCTCGTAATTTTGCGACGTTGAAGAAAGAATAACATCACTTGCTCTTCGCCATGTGGCATCAGCGAGAAGACCATACGCCACTTTGTATCCATAAAAATCGGGCGTTTTGTTTTGTGGCAGAGGAACTTCATTTTTGTTGGCGGTGATAAAAAGGAAG
>JAGLNB010000122.1 GCA_023139715.1 Planctomycetota bacterium
CGGCAAATCTTAAAACTGAACGCATCGGGAAAAAAGTTGTCGTTTACAACAGCACTTCAAGCACAAATGATGTCGCTCTGCAGTATGCAAAGAGCCAGAAAAATGACGGGCTTGCAATTTTTGCCGAAGAACAAACGCTTGGTAAAGGAAGATTGGGAAACAAATGGCATAGCAAACCACATGAAAACATTCTTTGCTCGGTACTGCTTACAAATTGCAAACTAAATCCGGAATTGCTTTCGATTACTTCTGCTGTAGCTGTTGCCGAAGCTATAAGCGATAAAGTAAAAATCAAATGGCCAAATGACATAATATTTAACGAAAAAAAAGTTGCTGGAATTTTGCTCGAAACAACATCCGAAAACAGTGATAAAAAATTCGTCATTGGAGTGGGAATAAACTGCAATCAAAAAAAAGATTCCTTTCCAGTCCAGCTGCGTGAAATAGCAACGAGTGTCAGGATTGAAAATAAAAAAAAATGTGATAGAATACTGCTCGCAAAAAGACTTCTGATTTCATTGGATGGATGGCTGAAAACGGCAGAAAGTGATAGTAAAAAAGTAATAAAACGCTGGCTGCAATTAAGTAATCAGCTTGGACAGAGAGTAACGCTTTTATTTAACGGGAAAAAATTTGCCGGAAATTGCATAGGAATCGACCCCGAAAAAGGTTTAACATTGCAACTGGACTCTGGAGCTATAAGAATGTTTGACGCAGCTCATACAAGTATTGTAAAACAATTGTTATAAAAAAGTGAGGCATAAACTATGGCTGAAAAATTTGATATAGCAGTAATCGGAAGTGGGCCAGGCGGATACGAGGCAGCAATAAAATGCGCACAAAAAAATGCGTCCGTAGCAATTATCGAAAAAGAAGCAATCGGCGGAACCTGCCTTAACTGGGGCTGCATTCCGTCAAAAGCACTGCTCGCTTCAGCTCATACTTTGCTGATGGCAAAAAATGCGGCAACTATGGGAATTGGCATCGAAACGGCTACGCCAGATTCGCAAAAAATACAGGAAAGAAAAAATGCAATAGTAGCCAGATTCGCAAATGGGATGACAGCTCAACTGCAAAAAAACAAAGTTAAAATAATTCAGGGAGCAGCAAGTATCACTGCACCCGGCCAAATAGAGATTGAAAACGATGGCATACAAACCAAAATCAAAGCGGACAAAATAATTCTTGCCTCCGGCTCTGAACCAATTGAAATTCCTACAATGCCGTTCGATGGCAAAACTGTCATCAGCAGTAAAGAAGCCCTTTCGCTGCCGGAAATACCAAAATCAATGATAATCGTGGGAGGCGGAGCCATCGGCTGCGAACTGGCCTGCGTTTACGCAGTAATGGGAACAAAAGTAACGATTATCGAAGCTCTTACGCAACTAATACCAACCGAAGATAGATGGGTTGGCCAAATTATAGAAAGCGAACTAAAAAAACTCGGCATAAGAATCCTCGTAAACCAAAAAGCAGCTTCAATTGATAAAACCGTAAATCCTGCAAAAGTAACACTCGCAAACGGTCAAGCAATAGAAGCTGAAAAAATAATGGTTGCAATTGGAAGAAGGCCGGCTATCAGTAAAGAAACTATAGAAAAGCTGGACTTAAAAACAAACGGAAAAGCTATAGCAGTTAATGAAAAAATGGAAACAAATATTCCCTGCCTATACGCAATAGGAGATGTGGTGGGAACAACGTATCTGGCTCACGGAGCTTTCGCTGAGGCAAGAATAGCTGCAGAAAATGCGACAGGTGGTGATAAAAAAATGGGCGATTATTCACTCATTCCACGAGCAGTATATACTTTTCCTGAAATCGCATCAGTCGGCAAAAGCCAGAACGCCTGCGAAGAAGAAGGATTAAAAATAGCTATTGGAAAAGCGTTCTTCAAGACAAACGGAAAAAGCAATGCAAACAATCAAACCACCGGCCAGGTGCGGGTTATAATCGATAAATCAGCAGGTAAAATCATCGGAATAACAATAGTGGCAGACCAGGCAGCCGAATTAATAGCAACGGCAACTGTGTTAATTGCCAATCAGGAAAATATGTCAGAGATAATTTTCCAGCACCCGACCGTTTCAGAAACACTGGCTGAAGCTGTCCAAAATGCTTATAATTTGCAATAGAAAATCACTATGCCAAGTGCAACCCAAAAATGCAAAATTGCCGACCTGCAAATCCTCGATTGCGGTCTGGCTGACTATAACCAGATATTGCAGCTACAATACAAATTGCGAGACCAAAAATATGCCGGCAAAACGACAAATACTTTTTTGATTGTTGAACACCCGGCGGTAATAACATTTGGAGCAAGGCAAAGTGCAAATAAATTAAAACTAAATATTGAAGAATTAGCACAAAAAAATATCGACATCATCCAAAGCAGAAGAGGCGGCGGCG
>JAGLNB010000123.1 GCA_023139715.1 Planctomycetota bacterium
CCGTAATAACTGTTGTTTTTGTAATGCTCGCTGCAATAGTTCTGCTCGGAGAAGGCGTAATTTGGAGCTATTATAAGTTTTTCAGCAGCACCAATGAAACACGGCTGGTTTTATCACTAAGCGCGGTTATGCTGCCATATATGCTATTCATTTGTATTGTGGCTATATTGGCCGGCATTTTGAATGTGCATAAACATTTTGCCACGCCGGCTGCAGCACCAATAGTATTAAACGTCTGCATTATAGCAAGTATCTGCCTGACGGGCTGGGCATTTGAAATTACGGCAAAAGAGCAATTGTTTTACGTGGCAGCCGCTGTACTTCTCGCAGGAATAATACAAATTGCAATTCAACTTAGGCCGTTGAAAGCCAGCGGTTTTTTAATTCGGCCACAATGGGATATATATTCTGAAGCTTTTAAGAAAATCATAATTATGATGGGGCCTATGATACTTGGACTAACCGTAACACAAATAAATACTCTATCCGACGATATTATTGCGTGGTTTTTGTCCGGCTCGGTGGAAAAAGGACAATTTTTTACTCTGCTCGCCAATAAAATAACATATCCGCTGCAACGTGGCTCGGTTTCGCATCTTTATTATGCGCAACGATTGTATCAATTGCCTTTGGGCGTTTTCGGAATATCATTGGCTACTGCAATTTTTCCGGTAATGAGCAGTTTGGCCGCAAAGAAAGATTTTTCAGGCCTGGCCGAGACGATTTCGAGAGGCCTTCGCTGCACAATTTTCATCGCAATACCAGCTACACTCGGACTTGCCGCAGTAGCCAGGCCGTTAATATCCCTGGCTTTTGAGCGCGGAAAATTCAGCAGCAATGACACAAATGCGGTTAGCTGGACGCTTGTTTTTTACGCAATCGGATTATGCGGATATTTCGCTCAGCAAATTCTAACACGGGCATTTTATTCAATGCAGGATTCAAAAACACCTATGCGAAGTGCCATAATAGCAGTTTTTCTAAACATTATTCTTAATCTGACTCTAATCTGGCCGATGAAAACAGCAGGCCTGGCACTTTCAACAGCAATATGTTCATATTTCCAGGTTGTCATTTTAATTTTAATATTAAAACGCACTCTGCAAAAACGAGGAGCCGAAAATTCCATATTAGCCGGATTTGTTTCGGCAATAATTAAAACAATAACAGCTACATTTTTTATGTGTATAGCAATTTTTGCCGTGCTCTGGATTTCAAAAAATTTACCGAATATTATAAAATTACTACTGACCGTTCCGGCTGCAGCTGGCACATATTATCTGGCGGCAAAATTTATGCACATCGAAATGCTGTCTATGATGTTTGGCAAAGAGAAAAACAGAATATCAAAATAGCGGTGGAATCTTTGGCTGGGCTAAAATAGTAAGCTATTTGACGCATAATAGCCGATATAATAAAATTGGGACCGTTAATGCAATCAGCTGGAGAAATAAATGCTCAACGACACAATGCAAAAAAAAATAAAGAGTAAAATAAACCTATACATATCTGCATTGATTATCTGCGTGTTTGCTTTTTGTACCGTACCCGTTTTAGCAGAAATTTCCGATGCCAATCAGCCGCCAACATATAGCGAACGAAACTCGCCACAAAAAACAACTTCATCTTCTCAACGCCTGGTTTCATCATCGGTTGGAGAAAACTTCTACGAAATAGCTTATGAACTTGCTCATTCAAAAGATATCAGCCCGGAAGAAATAAAGCAGGCGATGGTATTAATGATGGCAACGATAGAAATCAACAACAGGGCAGATTATGTTTTGCCGGAAATGATTAAACTTTCCTGCAGATATTCGCAAAACGATAATTCAAAACTCGTTGGTTACCTTCTTAAAAATTACATAGACAATAAATCCGACCTTGACATTGTAAGAACAGCGATAGGATATGTAATTGACCAGCTCAACTCTCGCGAAGAGCGGGAAAAACTGCTCAGGGATACTCTGGATATGTTTGAAGGTAAAAGCAATGTTATTGATTCTGAACTTTACACGCTGCTTGGTTTGCTGGCAGCTGAAAAGGTTGACATAAAAGCTGCTCAATATTATTTTCTGCAGGCATACAATAACAATAAATATAATAAGATGGCTTTTGAAAAACTTCTTGAACTTGCCGGCCAGCAGGTCAATCCTGTAATGAAACTTGAGCATTTGAGATTATCGCTCGGCGAGAATCCGCTGGATATGAAAACTGCACTTGACTTTGCACAGTATGCCAGGCAGATACAACTCTACAAAACATCCGCAAAATGCTATAAATACTGTGCTGATTTATTCAGTTATCTCTATCAGCAGCCGCTGCCGGATTCGATTTACCTGCCTTGGACAATCAGTAATTACAACACACAGCGAAGTCAAAATAAGTGCCTTGAAATTGCCGAGCAAATTCGCAGTAGCGGCCGCTTCGACATACAACTGGAAACGATAGCCGCCAAAGCAGCAGCCAAAATCGGCAGAGTCGAACAGTCAGAACAAATGTTTCGTAATATTAAAGAAAAAATCAACACCTATTCCGAACAAAATGCAGGCGAACAATTATCAGCTATAGCATGGTTTTATTGTTTCGGGTTGCCCGATTCGGCCAAATCTCTTGACTGGGCGAACAAGGCCTATTCATCAAATCCAAGCTCGCAGACAGCCGCCGCTCTTTTGGCCTATGCGCTTGCAACAAATGACCAATTCGATTTAGCCGAGCAGCTCATCGGCAGTTACAATGAAAATCAAATCTCTCTGCTTGCAACAGCTGTAATTAAATCAGCAAGAGATGAGAAGGAATCCGTAATAGAAATTTTGAAATCAGCAATCTGCTATAGGCCGGGTTCAATTGAGGCCGAGTATGCTCAAAAAATGTTAGCTGAAAATGGCGGAGAATATATTGCACCAGTCGACCGCGATATAATACTAATAGCTCTGGAAAACAGTTTCGGAAAACGAATCGTTCCGGATTTTGTCAGTCCTGATAAAATAATTTCAGTTCAGCTGAATGTTCGCGGAAGTAAATTCCCATACGGCACTAAATTTGGAGCAACGCTTTCGCTCACAAACCTATCACAGGAACCGCTGGTTATTTCAAAAGACGGACTCTTTGGCGGCAATATAAGAGTCGATGCCCGTATTAGAGGAGACATCCAAAAAGATATACCAAATCTTATATCAATTAGAATTTGTCCATCTCAACCGCTTGAGCATGGCAAAAGCACCATTATTCCACTGCGATTGATGACCGGAGAGCTGAAAAAAATATTACTAACATATCCACAGGCCTCTCTTGACATAGAATTCATAGCTTATCTTGATGTTGTAGAGGGCAGCGATGGCAAACCGGCTAATCGCCTGTTAGATGTAAAGCCGGCAAGCATTATCGCTAAACGGCCAGCTGTTCAAATCACCGGCAGATACCTGCAGAATCGGTTCACTTCGCTGTCGAAGAGCTGGCAGGGGCAGAAAACAAAAACTATAGAGCTTTTCATCGGCCTTATGATGGAACAATATGCGATGGCCAATCGCGAGCCGCTTTACAAATTCAGATATGCCGAATGGATGCCTGACTTACTAAAATCGGCTGTTCTTCAAAGCATCAACAGCGGCGACTGGACGGGCAGAGTAAATATTATGAGTTCGATGCTGCCGCTTTGGCTGGATTACGATTTAATAGAAGCTGTTTCGGACAATCTAAGCGACGAAAACTGGCCGAGCCGCCTTATAGCTCTCTATCTTCTGGCCCAAAACCAACACGGCAATTTCATTGAGGTCCTTGATTATACGGCTAAATATGACTCAAACAAACTCGTCAGAGATATGGCTATCGCCCTTGGCGGCACAGGCGAAGATGATAGCACGCAATAAATCGGCGTAATTTACAGAAATTTTTATTGTAATATCACTGTAATTTTGTAACATTCTACGCTTCCGCAAATGATGTTGGAGCTTTGTTACGGTTTTTTGAAAGGATTTTATAGATGTCTGCAAAAGTAGATGGTGAAAAATGTACTGGTTGTGAATCCTGTATTCCTGAGTGCCCAGCTGATGCCATAAGTCTAATAAATGGCAAAGCTGTTATAGATGCGGATACTTGCATTGACTGCGGCCTTTGCATTGAGATTTGTCCTGTAGATGCAATTAGTATGGAATAAATAGTAAGCTTAAAACTTAAAGCTAAAAACTTAAAACTACAGCTTAAAGTTCAAAACTTATTTAATTTTAAGTTTTGCACTATGGTTTTACACTTTTCGCTTTGCATTTTACACTTTTTTGTTTTGGCCCCATCGTCTAGGTAGGCCTAGGACACCGGGTTTTCAACCCGGCAACAGGGGTTCGAATCCCCTTGGGGCTATTAATAGAAAAGAGCATTGCAGTTTTTTGCAGTGTTCTTTTTTATTATTCGCATATTAGGGATTTGAACACCTCTGGTTGCGAAGCAAACAGCACAGGGGTTTGACACGACGCAGTCGTGCCGCGCAGCGAATCGGCTTGGGGCTATTTTGAGTGGCTTATACTAAGTCAGATTAATTTTTGCGCTGCATCCCAACAGAGCCGCAACAGTAATGGAGCGGGTAAATAAAAATGTAAAACCTGTCCCGAGTTCAGCCAAGGGAGTCGAAGGACTCAAAACTGCATTACAACCTACGGCCTAATGCTCAACTTTCTACTTTCATGATTTATTCGCAGCATTTTTATCACCTGTCCTTTTCCAGGCCAGTTGGTGCGGTGTTTTTTTTCGAGATACCCGTCTTCGCTCCCTCCTTCGTCGAGACTGCGGAGAGCAGGAAAGCTATGGCGGCGGAGCAAAGAAAATGCTCCTAAGCATACGCCTTCTTTTTTTTAGGGATGATATTAACCTCAAGTCTGCAATGCAGAGCGGTAGCGATACGATTAAGCATTTCCAGGCTATAGCCGTTGTAATCAGCTTCTTCAAGGCGGCTTATAACGGGCTGTTTTGTGCCGATAAGCTCGGCAAGCTGTTTTTGTGTAAGTCCAGCCTGTTGTCTTAATTCATAAATCCTGGACGCAATTTCAGCATCTTTAAGAGCTTTCTCATAAGACTTTCGCCTTTGTGTAGTCTTGATAAACATTGACTCTAATATCTCCACGGCATCGGTAGTTTTTTTCTTTTTAGCCATTTTTATAAACCTCAAACTCAAATGAATACTTATCAGGATTTTTCTTGTAATTCGCTATATTATTTACGGCCTTTTCGATTTGGCGTTTCGGAACTTCTTTTTCTTTTGTACATCCGTGCGAAAGTAAAACAATGCTTTGGCCAACAAAGCCGTAAAAAATACGATAATTTACATTGCCGTCCCTTGCTCTTAGCTCGTATATGCCCTCAGTTAGATAATCGCAATCCGGCCTACGAAGCTTATGCCACATCAAGCTGAGTCTTTTAACTTTTGCGATACATTTATCCCTCGTTCTTGCAGGCTGCTTTTTTAGCCATTCAACCAAAGATGCCAGACCCTTTCCGTCCTTGAAAATCAGTACTTTAGTTTTCATATTGAGCAATCCTTTGTCTTTATATAATATAACAATTTTATTATATTTATTCAAGCTGTTTTTTTAGATTTTTAAGCTGATACATAAAATCAAAAGGAAGCCATTCAACATCACGTGGTACTAGGATTTTCGGTATTTTTTTGTATCAGACATTCAGGCCGGACAGGGTAGCTTCAAAAACCATATTGCCGTCAACAATCCCCTGAACTTCACAAGTGTATTTACGCCGTTTGAATTTGGTGATGTGGCCGAGCAAATATAATCTTTGACCCGGCTCAACTACAGAACGAAACTTGGCTGACTCTATACTCGCAAAACCAATAAATCCCCCAAGCTCATAAATATGCTTTACAAAAACACTCGAAAGCTGAGCGCCGGCCTCAATCATTATCACGCCCGGCATTAGCGGCCTTTCGGGAATATGCCCGCGAACCCAAAACTCATTTTCCGTTATGTCCTTATAGCCGAGGATAAGAAATTTCTCTTTATCGTACCAGAGAATCCCGTCAAGCTGCTCCATCTCAAATCGCTGCGGATTTGCTTTATCAATAACTTCTCTGCCAAAAAGCGGTTTTGCTGTTAAATCTATTTTAGACAAATCGAACAATAAAGATGGGGGCATTTACTAACCTCAATAAAAAATTCTGGGAATTTGACTACAACGCAGAAACACAACACCTGCAAACTGCCCGACTAACCGGAAGCAATCCAGAGAATGCAACTATATCTTTGCGTTACGTTCGGAAATTTACTCTTTAATCAGTTGACCTGATTTCGAGAATACGGCTGCGAACCGACTGAGCGGCCTGCTTGACCTGCTGCATTTGCTTGCGAACTCTCGTTCCAGCGGCCTTGTTTCCCCCTTGGGCTTTATTAATATCCGCCTCAATCTCAGCCACCATTGCTTTCAAACTTTCATATTCCTGCATTGGGTAATCCTCCATATTCGTGATTACACGTGATTACAATTAACTGGAATTTAACAGCATCCAAGCCGTTTGTCAAAGAAAAATGGCTTTTTCTATCAAAAAAAACGGCATCATTTTATTCGCTGATTTTCGGCTTTTTTTTCGTTTTACACAAAAGATGTCCCTGAAAAACTATAGATTGCTTCGTCGCTTTGCTTCTCGCAATGACATAATGTGCGTTTTTACGTCATTGCGAGGCCTTGTTGTTAGGCCGCGGCAATCTACCATATAAAAAGCATGGTTTTCCAGATGGCTCGGAAAGATTTAACATATTTTTTTCGTTAATTCGGTAATTCTCTGGCCGCGACGCTGGCACTGCTGACGAACTCTATCATCCGGCTCGCCAATTGAAACAGGGCCATAATGGTCGCCCTGCGGGTCGCCACAAACAACCAGGCCGCATATCAGCATTGCCTCTATTATGCCCATAATCGTGGTTTCGTTGCCGCCGCCTATGTTAGCCGCACTACTGAAAGCCGCTCCGACCTTGCCGTCGAGCTTGCCGTGACTGCCTACCAAATCATCGAACATTTGTTTCAGCGGTGCTGCCATCCCGCCGTAATAAGTGGGCGAGCCGACAACGATTGCATCGTAGCCGAATAAATCGGTCGGCTTAATTTGGTCAACAGATTTGCAATCAGTTTTCAAGCCGAAATTTCCCATCGATTCAGCGATAATTTCCGCCATTTTTTTCGTATTGCCGCTTCTCGAATAATAAACCACTATCCCCTTTGCCATTTTATTTAATCCTTTCCATTTTGTCCACGAATTACGTAATATTTACAACAATGACAAACGACTGCAGCCAAGTCATTGCGAGCGCAGCGAAGCAATCTCATAGCTGCTCATATAAGTCATGCCATTCTTTGTTAATGCCGTTTATTAACTCTTCCTTTTTCTTTCTTGATCCGGCTTTGATTTGTTTTTCTCTTCTAATAGCACTGACACTATCTCCAAAAGTTTCGCAGTAAACAAGTTTGACAATGTTATACTTTTTTGTAAAACCATCTACAAGTTTCTGCTTATGTTCACAAACCCGCCTTTTAATATTGTTTGTTACTCCTGTGTACAAAACAGTATTTGCTTTGTTGGTCATCATGTAAACATAAAATTGCCTTGTCCCCATCGATTTACTCTGCCATATAAAAAATGAGATTGCCGCGACCTAACGGTCTCGCAATGACGAATCAATCTTTCTTTCTATCGGAATTAATTCCTGGCCAAAACCCTTTGGAATTTCAACATTGAAAATTTTGCTATCGATTTTTTTATTAGCCCTCGCAGCGAGCAGTTTTATTTCGTAAATGTCATCTTCGGTAGAAATCGCTATAATTTCGACCGGCAGATTCAATTTATTATCAATTGTAAAATCGAACGATTTATAATCATCTTTATAAATCGAATCGGGTTTCACTTTCAAATGCAAACAGGTAAAATCGCCCTGCTGCTTATCATTTTCGATTAGTTTTATTTCAAATTCTTTTTTCAGGTCTTGCTTTTGACTAAAACCGATTATCGGAAAATTTCGGCTAACCAATTCGAAGGCATCGCTCGGCTGATTAGGTTCTGCCTGCTGATATTTTTTTACCTCTTTGATTTGGTAATCAATATGCGTTAGCCAAATACCGTCAAAAATATATTGCTCGACATATTTTTGTTTATCTTCATCGTCCTGCTGCAATGTATTAAAATTTATTCTAAGAGCCGATTGGTTTTTTTTATCGATGTTTTTTTTATAATACAAAACGCCCTCTCGCAGCGTTTGCGAATCGAGCAGCGGCTGGCTGAACAGATATTCTATATTGCATTGATAGCTTTTTAGATTTCCAGCTGAATGATTTAATTTTTCCAGAACTGCATCGACTGATAACTTTAATTCTGCTTTTTCTTCTTTGGTTTCCGCAACAGCCAAACTCTCTGCGCATCCACCAGCTGAAAAAATGCCAATCATCACTAAACCAACAACCGTAAACTTAATGCAACCTCTAAAAATACGTTCTGTCATTGCGAGCAAAGTCTTGAGGGCTTCGACTGAGCTCAGCCGAATGTCCTTGTCGAAAGGCGCAGCGAAGCAATCTCGCCCTTGAAGCAATAACAGAGATTGCTTTGTCGTTTCACTCCTCGCAATGACATTTTTAGAGATACCCTTAATTATTATCTTTTTATTCATTTTATTTTTTCTGGACGCTGTCCATTAACAATTTCGAGTATCTCGTCGATTCTTTCAATAACAAAATCCGCATGCTCGGTGAAATTTTCTGCCTCTTTCGTATTGGCCAGCAAAACTGAAATCGCACCAGCTGCCCTTCCACAAAGCAAATCAAAAAGATAATCGCCTACCATGAGCGTTTCAGCCGGCTTTACGCCAAACTGCTCACATAAATTCAATACGCCAAAGCCGTCCGGCTTCGGCGGGCCATCGTCTCGGCCAACAACAGCATCAAAATCAAGGTTATGCTTTTCGGCAATTGCAAAAACATTCTCTCGTTTATTACGAGTTAAAATCCCAATGTGAATGCCGGTTTTGCGAAGAGTTGATAGCGTTTCGGCTGCGCCAACATTCAATTTGGATTCGACTACAGCTTGGCTTTCGTGAAAATTAAGTATATCTTCAGCTCGCTTTCGCTCGGCTGGCGGCATATTCTCTATCTCTTCGAGAATCGTTGTGGAATCTTCAGCCAGGCCAAGCTCAAAACGAATGTCGCCAAAATTAAAAAACGGCTGAGTTATCGTGCCATCCAAATCAAATATAACTGCTTTAATCGACATAATAAATTATCATTCCACGTAAAACTAAATACTAAAAACTAAACTCTATACACTAATCTTCCTGTTCGTTATTTTTGCGAAGTAAATCTATAAAGTATCGAGCAGACGGGCTTAAAATTTTGTCCCTGCGAACAATAACACCAGTCGGCCGAACAAAATTCTCATTAGAAAAATTAAC
>JAGLNB010000124.1 GCA_023139715.1 Planctomycetota bacterium
GCTGACATTCTTGTCAGCACCATCACGAAACCCAGAAGCTTTTCAATCATTAGTTCCATATAGCTATTGCCCCATGTTTGGGATGTGGCTGAAAATTTCTGTGGCAAATCTCAACAGTACCTGCAGCATCCATCCGCTGAAAAGCAGTATGACTGCACCAACAGCAATCAGTTTGGGAACTATCGTCAAACTCATATCGCGTATGGAAGTGATTGCCTGGAAAAGTGTTACTACCAGACCAACTACCATACACGTAAGAAGAATCGGAGCCGACAGGAGAAGTGCCGTTTCCATAGTATGTCGGCCAAGGTAAAGAACAAAGCTGCTATCCATAATCTGTGTTCCGTTTTTTCTTAATGGCAATTGTTATTTGAAACCTAAACTCAAACTGTTGGCCAGTAGCCCCCAGCCGTCAACGAGAATGAATAATATCAACTTAAACGGCAGTGAAATCATAACCGGCGGCAGCATCATCATTCCTGCGCTTAGCAGGATGCTTGAAATAACGATGTCTACCAGCAGGAAAGGAATAAACAAAAGGCAACCAATCTCAAAGGCAGTACGAAATTCACTTATAATAAAAGCTGGAACTACTATGTGAAGGCCAATGTCCATTACTTTTTCGGGAGGAGCGATTTTGGCCATTTTTACAAATAGTGCCAAATCAGATTCGTGAATCTGACGCAGCATAAATTCTTTTATGCAATTGCCGGCATTTGTGCCAGCTGCCTGAAAATTAATTGCATCTGAAAGGTAGGGCTGAATAGAAACGTCATTTATTTTGGAAAAAGTAGGTGTCATTGTATAAAGCGTTAAAAATAAAGCCAATCCTATAATGGCGATGGTAGGGGGGATTGTCTGGGTGCTCAAAGCCCTGCGAACAAAAGATAATACGATTACTATTCGTGTAAAGGATGTCATCATTACCAGAATGCTCGGCAAAATAGCCAATCCACCAAAAACAATCGCAAGTTTTACAGGTGTTGACCAATCCTTGTCTTTGTCCGCAGTTGCTTTATCTACTACTGTTAACAAATCGCTTATGCTTGGGGCGTTATTTGAAACGGAATTTGTGTTGGCAACATTGATGGTTGGTGTTGGTTGGGTAGCGGCCTGGCTGATAGAAAAATTATTCAGCATTAAAATGGCAATTAACAGAAGTAAAATTTTAGCGGATTTGTTTTTCATTTACATTCTCATTTATTCGTTGATGTTGAATGTTTTTAAGTTGGTTATATCAGCGAGTTTTGTGATGTTTTCATTTGTGCTGCTTATGAGCAACTCTTTATCGTCCACTTTTATCAGATGGATGCTTTTTCGCTGGCCGATGTGTGCTGTTTCAATAATACGTATTCTTCTGCCGGGAATATTAGAAATTCTGTTACCAAATTTTTTTGAAATATAAATTGCTGCTGTACCAAGAATAACAATAAGGAAAATCGAAAACATCATTTTTATAAACAGCTGACGGTTGCTGATATGGCTGCCTGATTTTCCAGGAAAGTTGCAATCGTTTGCGAACAGTGAATCTGAATTATCGAACATTTCCTTTGCTGATTCAGATGCGACCGATTGCACGGATAGCATGCTAATTATCGTGATAATCAGCAGTAAAAACGTAATAAATTTTTTCTTGTATTCAGCCATTGTAAAAGCACACCAAATATAGTTCCTAATTGCTGTTTAATGTGCAAATAATGTGCCGAAACCCCAAAATAGCGTTAATATATAGCTAATAACTGTTTTGGAATCAAATTGTATGTTAATGGGTGAATAATTGGTCGAAAAAGCGACAAAATGTCGAAAAAATTGACATATAATGGCTGTATTTGGAGGGTATTTATCAGCTTCCTATTACCTTAGTACAGCAATTAAAATTTGTGATTTTTTGGAAATTGGACTGTCCTGGCCGACCCATTTTCCTCCTGAGCCGGCTCCCCACGAATAAACCGGCCAATTAGTAGAAGCATCAGCTGCCTGAAGGTCGGCCTGCTTGTTTGACCTCGAAGGCAAAATACTCGTCATAAAATCTGCTGCTGCCTTGGCACGTTTGGCTGACAGCATCCACTGATTTCTCTCATTGATTTCTTCATCGCAAAGGCCGAGTACGTATATAATTGCTGATTTGGACTCGGGGTTTTGCTGAAGGGCTGTGCAAAAGTCAGTTAAAAAGTTTTTTGCTGAGTCGTTTAACGTTGCATCTTCCGGTGAGAAGCGAATACTGGTTACGGAGAAGTTGTTTTTCTCAGCTACTATTTGCGAAGGCAGAGTTTCCATAGATTTGCTCAACTGCTTAAAAATCTCACGAAGGTCTTGCTGTTTCGCATCTATACATATGGTTTGTGAATCAGTATTAGGATTAGAGATGAAATATTTGACTTTGGAGCTGCCAAGGTTGGACTTGGAATTTTTACCAGCGAGAATTCCAAGGCCAAAATGGGTAATTGATTTCACGAATGAATCACGGCCTTTATCAATCAGTTCGGGGTCCTGAACTATGGCTAAGCTAAGCAGCATTACAAAGAATGTCAGAAGCAGAGTTACCATATCGGAAAACGTAACTATATATGACGGTACTTCGTCTGCGCTTTCTTCGGGTTGTGGACGCTGATTTCTCAATTGTAGATACCTTCTTCCAGTAAAACGATTTCAAGATGACGGCTGGTTTTACTGTCCTGCCTGGTCTTTTTGAGTGTTTCCTGCTTGAGTGTACTTGCCGAAGAAATACTGAATCTTGTTTTGCTGAGTCCCTGTTTGTTAGTCAGATATTCTACAATTGCCCATGCACGCGACAAGCCGGAATTTTCATTGTTATTATTTTCATCTTCGTAGCTGTTTTCACTAACTACTATGCGGTTTGGGACTTTTTCTATAAAATTTGCCATGGTAGCAAGAATTTTGCGGCCCTTATTCGAAAGGATAACACCTCTGCCCCAGAAAATTTCATTAGATGGAATTAAAAAAACTTTCATATCTCTAAAATCTAACGAATGGTCTTCTTTTTTGAGATTATCCTCGTCTCCTTTTTCAAGAGTTGGTTTTTCGCTGCCTTTGCTGAGTTCTTCTGTAGTTTGGATTTGCTTGGCGGATAAAAATGCTTCTTTTTCCTTTTTGTCTTTCGCGGCGACCAAATGTTGGTTATTGGCAAAAATTGTTTCCAGTTTCAGAAAAACCTTTTCATCAAAGGATGAGAAACTAAGCAGCAGTACAAAAAATGTCAGCAGCAGCGTCATACAATCGCTGAATGTTACCATCCATTTTGGGGCACCTCCCCCTGATTCGTCATCCTGTGGTAATCTTTTTTCACGCAACATTTTATTATATGTTGGCCTTTATTTCTGTTCTGCTGCCCTGTGAAACAAATGCATGTAATTTTTCACGAACAGCTGTTGGATTTTCACCGCCAGCGATGGCACAGATACCTTCTACTATCATTTCCACTGTAATCGTTTCTGCTTTGGAGTAGATGCCGAGTTTGCCAGCTAATGGAATGAATATAAGATTCGCTGAAAGTGCTCCGTAAAATGTTGTAATAAGTGCAACAGCCATTCCGGCTCCGATTGATTCAGGAGAGCTTAAATTTCTAAGCATCTGGATTAAGCCGATGAGTGTACCTATCATTCCAAATGCTGGAGCAGCAGCTCCCATAAATTCCAGGATTTTTTTGCCGTTGGAATGGCGTTCCTGAAGGTACTGTATTTCCAATGACATTAAATCCCGAATCTTTTCAGCATCCTGGCCGTCAACAAGCATTTGCATAGCTTTTACAAGAAAATTATTATCTGCTTTGCTGATTTCCTGCTCAAGAGCGAGAGCTCCGTCGCGTCTGTTAATAGCTGCATAATTGACCATTTTCTGGATTAGCTCTGATTGCGGCGGAATTTTAGAAATAAGCGTTTTTTTGACTATTGAAAATATTCCCAAAAACTGCGGCAGTGAAAAATGTATAAGCGTAGAGCAGAGCATTCCGCCTATTGTTATTGCCAGCGAGGGAAGATGAACAAATATTTGCCAGCCGCCTCCGACAACTATGGAAGTTGTAATTACGCCTAATCCAAGAATTATTCCTACTATTGTCGCAATATCCATAGAGCTACTCTTTTTCCGCTATTTGTTTTAGTCTTTGGCATAATTCTGCTGCCAGCCTTGGTTCTAAGCCAACCATCTCCGCCAGCAGTTTTGCTTTGGTACGTTCTGTCATATAATATATAATCTTTACAGCCTCATCGATGTTATCGCTTCTGTTTGGATTGCTACTTGGTGAGCGACTTATGTTAAGCAATATTTTACTTGCGCTTGCGGCATCCATTTTGTCATAAGCAGCTGCTATCGATACCAAATTTTTCTTTTCGTTTTTAACGACTTTAATCTGACTGTTTAACAGCTTCTCTCGTTCTTCTTTTAGACCGACGACAGTTGAAGCAAGCTGTATTTGCAGGTTGTTGAGTTTTTCGACATCTTTTTTAACCATATTATGTGTGATTTGCAGTCGTTGTTCTCGCAGGTCAAAGTTATTTAGCTTATTATTATATTCCTGTATTTTTTCTCTGGCTTCGTATATGAGATCTTTGAATTGTTTTTCCTTTAGAACTATTTTTTTGGAATCATAATCGCTCCCAATGCTATCTGCCATAATGGATTCTGATTGGGGCAGGTTCAAGTCAATTCCGTTTTGCATAAATGCCTGCTGATTTAAGCTGCCATCGCTTGCATTATTTTCTGTTGGTGGGGTTTGTTTAGTAAACCACACGAGAGCGAAAGCCCCTGTAAAGTTCACCAATCCTGCTACAATAGCTATTACTATTAATTTTTTGCTCACGATTATTTTCTCCAAATCATTTATAACTTTTTCGTACAAAACCAACTACAGCTCCTTCGTCGAGCTGTTTTTGTTCAAGTTGTTCTTCTTTGTACATAAATTCTTTTTTTGTTTGTGCTCGTAATTTTTCCAAACCTTCTGTTAATTTTTTGAGTTTAATTACTTCTGCTATTTTTTCTTTTTGCTGTGATTCCAATTGGCCCACCTGATTTCCAAGCTGTTTTATGCGTAAGTCGCTTTCCTGCGAACACTGCAAAAAGAGTTCCTGTTCACTCAATCGCTGATGAGAATCCTTTTTTGTTATTTGAGATATTATATTTTTCAATATTCTTTTTTGCATCATCAGTTCAGCTCTTGTCTTGGCTAGTGTTTCAGTCAGTTTCATCAGTTCAGCTCTTTTTATCTGTTCCTGTTTTGTTCTAACATCAAGAACTCGCTGCAGCCGCCATACAAATCGTCTCATAGTTGGCTATCTTTAATTTTTATTTGGCATTTATTAATCATCAACTTTCAGCAATTCCTGCCAGGATTTGGCAATATCAGTCAGTTGCTTAACAGTTTCTGGGAAATCAGTTTTTTTTCGGATTGGCTGGATGAGAAAATTATTTATTCTATCTATCATAGCCAATGCGCCATCGATTCGTCGATTACTGCCGGGCGCGAAAGCTCCAATATTTATCAGGTCTTCAGCGTCAGTATAAATGGCATATATTTGTCTTAGTTTTTGTGCGGCGAATTGATGTTCCTGGCTTGTTATCATAGGCATCAATCGGCTCACGCTTGCCATTGCATCTATAGCTGGATAGTGTCCGCGGTCAGCCAGTTTTCTTGACAATACTATATGTCCATCGAGTAAACTTCTGGCACTGTCGGCTACAGGGTCGGTCAAATCATCGTTTTCAACAAGAACGGTCATAATTCCTGTTATGCTGCCATTTTCTGTGCAGCCGAGACGTTCTATTAGACGCGGCATCAGCGAAAAAACACTTGGACAATATCCTTTTGTTGTTGGCGGTTCACCCGCAGCCAAACCTATTTCGCGTTGTGCCTGAGCGAAGCGTGTTAATGAATCCATCATAAAGAGGACATCTTTACCTTTGTCTCTGAAATATTCGGCAATTGCGACAGCGAGAAACGCAGCTTTTACCCGTTGAATAGGTGGCGAATCTGAAGTGGCGACAACAATTACGCTACGAGCAAGTCCTTGTTCGCCGAGATTTTCTTCGAGAAATTCGCGAACTTCTCTGCCTCTTTCGCCTATCATTGCCACAACATTGACAGCTGCTTCGCTTGAATTTGCAATATCTCCGAGAAGTACGCTTTTACCAACACCGCTGCCTGCGAAAATACCCATACGCTGGCCTTTGCCGCAGGTTAATAATCCATCTATAGAACGAATTCCCAAAGCAAGATGCTTGGTGATTTTTTCGCGACTCATTGGAGCCGGGCTATTTACATCCAATGGCTTTTTATCTGTTCCTGTCAGCGGACCTTTGCCGTCGATTGGTTCGCCCAGCCCATTTAAAACTCTGCCAAGAACATTTTCACTTAAATTGATATGGCGCGAAGTTGCCTGAGCCGTTACAGCATCGCCAGGTGATATGCCTTCTATGTGTTCCAGTGGCAGCAGGATAAGATGGTCATTATTAAAGCCGACAACTTCAGCCAGCACATTTTTATTATTGCGAATCTGGATATTGCAGAGCTCACCTATGCCTACTACAGGCCCATTGGATTCAACGGTAAGACCTGATACTTTTACCACAAATCCCCTGCAAGCGAGAAGATTGACATTTTCCAGTGCGGAGTGAAACTTATCGAAATCGATATTATATTTAGTATCCAATTCCATAGAGTTTTGCTCAGCAACACCGGATGAAATATCACAATTAGCTGTTGGCATAAATTTTCTCGTATTACATAAATTTCTGTTTTTATTCGCTGCTTTGCAGTGCCTTGGAAAC
>JAGLNB010000125.1 GCA_023139715.1 Planctomycetota bacterium
AAGTAAATGGAATTTGCCGCATTTGTGTGGTTGAAGTAAATGGTAAATCAACCCTGGATTGTGCCTGCAGCACATTGGCTGAAGATGGAATGGATATTGCAACCAATACTGAAAGAGTGCTTACTGCGAGAAGGATGAATCTGGAACTTGTTCTTGCTTCGCATCCGGCTGATTGCCTGAAGTGCATTAAAAATGGCGATTGCGAATTGCAGACCTTAGCTGAACAGCTTGGCGTAAGGGAACTTCGTTTTCCAACTATTTTCAAGCAGGGCAATAAAGACAATTCTTCGGTGGCCTTGAACATTGACCCATCGAGATGTATTGCCTGCGAAAGATGCGTTTACATTTGCAGTGAGATTCAAAAAGTAAATGCACTTGCAATGCACGAACGCGGCTCAGATATTTATGCCGCGGCTAAACCGAACCTGTTGCACAGTCCATGTATTAAATGCGGCCAGTGTACTTCGTATTGTCCCACCGGAGCCATCTACGAAGAAGAACACACAGAAGAAGTTTGGGCGGCTCTAAATGACCCCGATACGATTGTAGTTTCGCAGATTGCTCCTTCGGTCAGAGTTGCCCTCGGAGAAGCGTTCGGCCTGCCGGTTGGAACAGCTGTTACGGAAAAAATATACACAGCTTTGCGATTGCTCGGCGTTGATTATGTTTTCGATACGAATTTCGGAGCTGATTTGACGATTGTCGAAGAGGCCTCGGAATTTGCAAAAAGGTTTACAGCGCAGAAAGAGCGATTACCGCTGATTACGAGTTGCTGTCCGGCCTGGGTGGATTATCTCGAAAAATTCTGTCCTGAATTTATAGATAATTTTTCTTCAGCTAAGTCGCCGCACCAGATGCTCGGCGTAATGGTCAAAACATACTGGGCAGAAAAAATGAATATTCCAAAAGAGAAAATATTTATGCTCTCAATTATGCCCTGTACAGCCAAGAAATACGAGATACTGCGATGCTATGATATGTTTGCTTCAGGGGCTCAGGACGTTGACATTACAATTACCACTCGTGAATTCGCAAGATTGCTGCGACAGGCCGGAGTCGATTTGCCTAATTTGCCCGATGGCAAGGCAGATGCGCCGCTGGGAATGTATTCGGGAGCCGGTACAATTTTCGGGGCAACTGGCGGAGTGATGGAAGCGGCTCTTAGAAGTGCGTATGAATTTGTTACCAATAAAGAATTGAAACAGGTTGACTTTGAAGCGACCCGCGGATTGAAGGGCGTTAAAGAATCGGAAATTGATATTGATGGTGAAAAAATAAGAGTAGCTGTTGCTCACGGAATTGGTAATGTAAAAGAAGTTCTCGACAAGGTTCAGTATGCAAAAGAGAAAGGCGAGCTTGCTTATCATTTTATAGAAGTGATGGCTTGTCCAGGCGGATGTGTCGGCGGCGGCGGCCAGCCGTACGGCGGTTTGGCAATCAGAGAAAAAAGAGCAAAAGCCCTTTACAAAGAAGACAAAGGCCTTGCCGTTCGTCAGTCGCATAAAAATCCTTATATTCAGCAGCTCTACAAAGAGTATCTCGGCAAGCCGCTTGAAGGAAAAGCCCATGAGCTTTTGCACACACGTTATTACGCTCGGCCAATGTATGGCGGAGATGAATTCAGCTGTCCCTATGATTTAAGAGTACCGAAAGGTTAAGAAAAATTTAGATAATTGGAATAAAAATGAAAATTGAAAACGATGAAAAGCAGCAACGGGATTTATCAGTCAAAAACTGGATGGCCGGTGTAATTAAGCCGGACGAAATCACACGCTATTTGAAAGACGGCAAAGATTTTATAGATGATGAAAAAATCGAGCGGCAGATAGCTGATGGTGCAAAGCCGGACAGGCAAAAGATAAAGGATATTATTGCAAAATCCCTTTCGATTGAGCGATTGGAGCCAGAGGAAACAGCTGCTCTTTTGAATTTGAAAGACAATGATTTGTGGGATGAAATTTTCGCAGCGGCTGGTGAAATTAAAAAAAGAGTTTACGACAATCGCATCGTAACTTTCGCTCCTTTTTATTGCAGCAATTACTGCGTAAATAATTGTTCGTATTGCGGCTTTAGAAAAGAAAATTCAACTGAAACGAGAAGACGGCTCACGCTCGACGAAATCCGCAATGAAACCAAAGCTCTCGTTTCGATGGGACACAAGCGGCTGATTGTTGTTTACGGCGAACATCCATCTTCAGATGCTGATTACATTGCGGAGAGCTTGAAAACAATTTACGCAACGAAGGTCGGCAACGGCGAAATAAGAAGAGCCAATGTCAATGCTGCACCAATGTCGATTGAGCAATTAAAAATGCTCGGCGAAATCGGCCTTGGTACGTACCAGGTTTTTCAGGAAACATATCATCACAAAACTTATCAAAT
>JAGLNB010000126.1 GCA_023139715.1 Planctomycetota bacterium
ACTTATTCCCGGACATTTCTTTTTCCCTCCTTTTACTGTTGTGATTCGGGAATTTTATCATTTAACAGCCAATGGGGTATTAATAGATAATTTTTTAAGCAGTTTGAGAAGAGTTTTGATCGGTCTTTCTTTTGGTTCCATAGCCGGCATAACAGTAGGAATCCTGCTCGGCTATGAGCAAAATTTGCATAAAATTGCTCATCCTATATTTAGTTTATTTTATCCCATTCCCGCTCTTGGCTGGCTGCCGATTTTAATGCTTTGGTTTGGGATAGGCGAGATGTTACCGATTATGATTATATTTATATGCTCGTTTTTCCCTGTACTTTATAACACGGTTACTGGCATTAAAAATGTAAACAGGGATTTTATCAAAGCTGCGCAGACGCTTGGAGCGTCCGAATGGAAGGTTTTAACTACAGTGGTTATACCATTGGCGCTGCCTAATATATTTACCGGTTTAAGATTAGAAGCAGGGATGGCGTGGAGAGTAATAATTGCCGCTGAGATGGTTGCTATCCCCACCGGCATCGGAGCGCTCTTGATGAGAGCGGAAAGTCTGCTTCGTGTGGACATAATCATAGTATGTTTAATCGTTTTGGCGGTAATGTGCTTGGCATTTGAGAAGTTTTTTCTCTATCTTGAACACAAACTGACCCGTAAATGGAGACAATATGCCCAGTATTAGATTAAAAAATATCAAAAATTTTATATGCGGCGATATAAATCTGGAGATACAGGATAAAGAGTTCTTAGTGCTTTGGGGGCCAACAGGTGCGGGAAAGACTACTCTGCTTAATGTTATTGCGGGACTTATGGAATATGAAGGAACGGTATTATTCGATGGTGTTCCGGTAGATGAGCTTCCCGTTTACCAGAGAAAAGCTGGTTATCTTTTTCAGAATCTGATTTTATTTCCTCATTTGGATGTAAAGTCGAATATAGCTTACGGCCTGACTGTCCAAAGAAAGCCGAAAAAAGAAGCGGAGTTGAAAGCGGAAAAATTATTGAAATTGATGAAGATAGAACATCTTGCTGAACGTTTCCCCAAGGATTTAAGCGGCGGAGAGAAGCAGAGAGTTGCCCTGGCACGAGCCATTGCTCCATCTCCTGAAATTTTGCTCCTCGACGAACCGTTAAATAATCTGGACTCTCATATTGCCAAATATTTGAGAATGGAAATCCGACAACTTCAGAGGGAACTGGGAATTACTACCGTGTATGTTACGCATTGTTTTGAGGAAGCATTTGCGTTGGCTGACAGGGTTGCTGTATTAAACAACGGCAAAATTGTTCAGGTAGATTCACCTGAGAATATATTTGAAGAAACTGACTGCAGAATGGTAGCAGAGGCAAAGTATTGTAATTGTCATAAGGGAGGTGAAAATGGATTCTCTAAGGCAGAGTTAGAAAGTAACAATGCCTCGTTGTGTCATTTGCCGTAGCAGAAAGGCATAATCCATTTGGCCCTTTCTTTGTCAGTATTATATTCTCATAGGGTAATGAAGCATGATCATAAGGGAAGCAACTGAGTTAGATATTGAGCAGATGGCAATTTTGCTTGAAGAGCTTTTTTCAATTGAGCAGGATTTTAACTTTAATAAATCAAAACAGCGAAATGGCCTTGAGATGATGTGGCGTAATGGCAGTTGCTGTATTATGGTTGCAGAGTTGAACAATGAAATAGTTGGAATGTGTTCAATACAAATTCTTATATCCAGCGAAGAAGGAGGGAAGGCAGGTCTCGTTGAGGACATGGTTGTCAGGAAGGATTGCCGTGGGCAAAAAATCGGAACGAGATTACTGTCGGCCATCCAGAACTGGGCACGGGAAAATGGTATTACGAGACTTCAGTTGCTTACTGACAAAAACAATTGGCAGGCGATTGACTTTTATTCTAAGACGGGCTGGGAAAAGACTCAGCTTATTTGTTTTAGAAAATATACGGAGAATAGGTAATGGTAACCGTTAAGCGGGAGCAACCGCAAATAACCTTAGTAGATACTACTCTCAGAGATGGTGAGCAGGCCGCTGGAGTAGCTTTTTCTA
>JAGLNB010000127.1 GCA_023139715.1 Planctomycetota bacterium
CAGATGAAGCTAAAAAATTCGTTTCTAAAGAAGTTCCTCACAAAAGTCGGGCAGCTGAAATTGCAAACACTTTTGAATGGCTGATAACCGCTTTCATATTGGCTTTTGTTTTCAGGGCTTTTGTGATGGAGGCATTTCACATTCCCACAGGAAGTATGGCTGATACGCTCAAGGGTGCTCACTTCAGGTTACGATGCCAGCAATGCGGCTACGAATATGATTATGGTTTCGTGCCGGAACGGTATGGAATGAAATCAGGCACTACTAATCATAAATATGTACCGCCGGTTCTTTCTCGCTGCCCAAGTTGCGGACATCACCAGCCGACAGGCGGAAAAATGCCAATCGCAAACGGCGACCGAGTTCTGGTTCTAAAATGTCTGTACCAATTTATAGAACCAAAACGATGGGATGTGGTCGTGTTCAAAAATCCGCTTGAGCCGAGCATAAATTACATAAAACGTTTAATCGGCAAGCCCGGCGAAACCATAGAAATAATAGATGGCGACATTTACATCGATGGAAATATCTGCAGAAAACCACCCAAAGTTCAAAACGAAATGTGGATGCCAATATATGACAATGACCATCAGCCGGTCAGGCCAAATGAAAGACTGTTTAACGGACACGCATGGCAGCAGCCGTTCAAAAATATAGAAAACTCAAACTGGAACATAAATAAAGACAATCCAACTTTGTTCTACCTCGACAGCAACAGCAACCAAATCAACACATTGATTTACGATTCCTCAATTGGCAATGACCTGCGAGTTACATACGCTTATAACAATATCAGGGATTTCAAATTTATGCCCTACTGCAGCGATGTTATGGTGAAATTTTATGCTGACCGAACCGATTATGCCGGAACCGCTGGCATAGAACTGAGTAAATACGAAAACAGCTACAGAGCATCAATTGATTTTAGCGGTGAAATGGTTATTGAAAAAATTTCACCAAATGAAACGACCGAACTCACTCACAAAAAAATTGACGTATCTGAAATGCCAGATGGGAAAATACCAACATTGGTGAAATTTGCCAATGTTGACCACAAATTAGTTTTCCAGTTCGGCTCTGAAGAGTTGACTTTTGATTTAGGAACAGCTGCAAATGATGCCGGCGAAATGAAAACGAAAATTGAGCCGCAGGTAAAAATTTTCGGCTCCGGCACACTAACGCTTTCACACATAGCTGTTTTTAGAGACATTCACTACACTGCGCAAAAATCTGCAAACAGCAATGAAATCGGCAGAGCAACACAGGGCAATCCCCTTGCTCTTAAAGCTGATGAGTTTTTTATGCTTGGCGATAATAGTCCAAGCAGTGAAGATGGAAGATGGTGGGTAAAAGAGGGCAAAGGCAATAATGAAAAATCTTATAGGCCAGGTGTTGTCCCAAGAGAATATCTTGTTGGCAAGGCCTTTTTAGTTTACTGGCCGAGCGGCTTTAAGCCATTTGCCAAATCACCTTTTGCGATTATTCCAAACATTGGCAAAATGCGTTTCGTCTATGGCGGCTCCGCCAAACAATAACCGTTTGTTTTTCCATATTAGTTAATGTTAACTTGCCGAAAAACCAATGATTGTAAATCATTCCTGCAAAACTTTAAATTTCTATACCAGATTAATTTCTGAGTAAGACAAGATGACTTTATGCCTATTAAGGGA
>JAGLNB010000128.1 GCA_023139715.1 Planctomycetota bacterium
TCGATTACGCAAAGAAACATAAAATTCCAATCGAGCAGACAAAAAAGAAAATCTATTCACGCGACCGAAATCTCTGGCACATCAGCCACGAAGGAGCTGACCTTGAAGACCCGGCGAATGAGCCAAAAGATAATCTGTTTGTAATTTCAAATCCGGTTTCCAAAACGCCCAATAAGCCCGATTATGTTGAGATTGGTTTCAAGCAAGGCATTCCCGTAAAACTAAACGGCAAAAACATAAGCGGTGTGAAAATGATTGAAGAGCTAAACAAAATCGGCGGAAAGCACGGAGTAGGACAATCTGATTTAGTCGAAAATCGGCTGGTCGGAATGAAATCACGCGGAGTTTATGAAACGCCGGGCGGGACAATACTCAAAACCGCTCACGATAGTTTGGAAACTATAACGCTCGACAGGGAAACGATGCACTACAAACAGCAGGTCGCCCTAAAATATGCGGAACTCGTCTATTACGGAATGTGGTTTTGTCAGTTGCGTCAGGCACTTGATGCATTTGTTGATGTTACGCAGCGAAATGTTACGGGCAGCGTTAAGCTAAAACTTTTCAAAGGCCGATGCAGTCTGGCCGGCGTTAAAAGTCCGAATAGTTTATACAAAAACGATTTGGCCTGCTTTACGATGGGCGAAGAATACAATCCAAAAGATGCCACCGGATTTATTCGCCTGTTCGGCCTGCCAATGAAAGTGGCTGCGGCGGTCAATAAGAAGCTGAAAAGTTAAAATTGAAAGTGTAAAGCCATAGTGTAAAATTCAAAAGTTTTAAGTTTTCAATTTATTAAGGATGTGTTGTGTTGCCTGATTGGTTTTGGATTACTTATGTTTTTATGGTTGGCTGCTGCGTTGGCAGTTTCCTAAATGTGGTAATTTATCGTTTGCCTCGCGACAAGTCCCTCGTAATGCCGCCTTCAGCTTGTCCGAGTTGCGGAGAGCGAATTCGATTTTACGATAACATTCCTTTGATTTCCTGGCTTGTTTTGCGGGCTAAGTGCAGAAACTGCAAAGCGAAAATCTCTTCGCGATATTTTATTATCGAATTATTAACCGGCATAATATTCGCCGGCCTTTTTATTTTGTATTTCCACGTTGGCATTAGAGATGGCATCGGCTCATTTCTCAGCGGCGGATGGTTTGTTTATATTATACATATAATTTTAATAGCTGCATTTATTGCTGCTTCGGCAATCGATTTGGAATTGTGGGTTATTCCCGTTTTCTTGTGCTGGTTTGTTACGGCTGTCGGCTTGCTCGGTTCCGGCTTGGTGCCTTTTGCAATTAAAGCCGAGATAATCAGTAAATATTTGCTTTTGCCAGTTGCGTCGGCCGGCACGGCTTCGCTTGCAGCAGGAGCGGCAATAGGCCTGATTTTATCAATGCTCCTTTTGGCAACCGGCGTAATCAAAAGAAGCTACGGGGAAGAATTGGAAATTGAGGATTCAGAATTAAGAACTGAACCGGAATTTAATCATCGTTTGGAGGTGTGCAAAGAAATCCTGTTTCTGCTGCCGCTCATTATTTGCTCAATTGTGGCTTATTGGATTGTAAAAAATAATCCGGAAATTCACAATTGGTGGCAAAATTTTTCACAAGTTCCTTTTGTGGCAGGATTTGCGGGCAGTTTATGGGGATATTTTATTGGCTGCGGCGTGGTTTGGGCAGCTCGTATTTTTGGAACTTTGGGTTTTGGCAAAGAGGCAATGGGATTGGGTGATGTGCATTTAATGGGAGCAGCAGGGGCTGTAATTGGAGCGGAAATGGCCGTTATAGCTTTTTTTATAGCACCTTTCTTCGGCTTGGCTTGGGCACTATGGCTAATGCTCTTTAAAAAAACAAGGCAAATTCCGTATGGCCCGTTTCTTTCACTTGCTGTATTTACAGTTATGATTTTTC
>JAGLNB010000129.1 GCA_023139715.1 Planctomycetota bacterium
TCTGCCAAAACAAAGAACAATGGGCGAGCGACGAGCGACAAGCAACGGGTAACGAATTCATCGTCGTTGAAAATTCGGCCATTGCAGCGGCCAAGCTAGCTCAAGCGGCAAAAAACAATCCGGCTTTGAAATTAATTAATCTCGCTGTAACCGGAACGAACGGCAAAACAACCGTTGCCTATTTGACCCGCTCGGTAATTGAAACAGCAGGCGAAAAATGCGGACTTCTAAGCACTATAACTTACGACACAGCCGGCGAAAGCTTTGAATCAAATTTAACTACGCCGAGCTGTTTAACAATTGCAGAAAAACAATCGCAAATGCTCCAGGCCGGTGCGAAATATATGGTAATAGAGGCCAGCAGTCACGGCATCTGCCAAAATCGGCTGGCTGCAATCGATTTCAAGGCGGCGGCTTTCACTAATCTGGCAAGCGACCATCTCGATTATCATAAAACCCAAAAAGAATATCTGTCTGCAAAAATAAAACTCTTTGAACAATTATCAGCCGATGCAACAGCGGTTATAAATAAACAATCGCCGCAAGCCGAACAAATTGCAAAAAAAACCAAAGCAAAAATCCTGTGGTACGCCGTTGATGAAAAAGCTGACATTACCGCACAGATAAAATCAGCTGACATAACAGGAACCACTTTCGCTTTAGAATATGCAGGCAAATCAGCAACGGTCAAAACGCCTCTGTCGGGAATGTATAACGTAAGCAATCACCTCGCAGCTGCGGGTTTGTGCATTGCAGCCGGATTTGACTTAAAAACAATCGCAGTCGGCCTGTCAGCTTTGAAAAATGTGCCCGGCCGATTGGAAAAAGTTGAAAGTAAAGCTGCAAACGTATTCATCGATTACGCTCACACAGCTGACGGCCTTGAAAAAGTTTTATCTACATTAAAACCATTGTGCCAAGCCAAATTGATTTTGGTTTTCGGCTGCGGCGGAGACCGAGACAAAACAAAACGGCCGCAAATGGCAAAAACAGCTGAAAAATTTGCTGATTTTATAATCGTAACAAACGATAATCCGCGAACTGAAAACGCCAAAAAAATTATCGACGAAATCATCGCCGGCTTCAACAAATCACGAACAACGAGCAACGAGCAACTGGTTACTAAATTGATTGAGCCGGACAGAAAACAGGCAATCGAATCGGCAATAAAATCAGCTGACAAAAATGACATTGTTTTAATAGCCGGCAAAGGTCACGAAAACTATCAAATAATCGGCAAAGAAAAACTGCATTTCAGTGATAAAGAAATTGCTCTGGAATTCTTAAACAAAAAACAATAAGTAAAAAACGATGAAAAAAATTTCAATAAAAGAGCTTGCTGAAATAATAAAAGCGTCTCCCGTATCTCGCCTGCCCTCCAAGGCCGATAGGCAAAGGATGGGTGAAGCGTATCTCGAAAAAAACGGAAAACACAAATACTTCACAAATATTAGTATCGATTCGCGAACAACCAAAGCCGGCGACTGCTTCTTTGCAATTAAAGGTGCCCATTTCGACGGCACTAATTTCGTAAATGATGCGTTTGCAAAAAAAGCGGTTTGTGCAGTAGTAAATAAAGAATTTAGAATTGAGAATCCTTCGACATTGCTCAGGACAGGTTTAGAATTAGGAATCATCCTTACTGTTAACGACACAACAAAAGCACTTGGCCTTCTGGCAAGGCAATATCGAAAAATGTGCGATTTCAAAGTGGTGGCAATTACCGGCTCGGTCGGCAAAACAACGACAAGGCAAATCATTTACCACATCTTGAGTAAACATTTCAAATGCTGCCAATCGCCGAAAAATTTTAATAATAATATCGGTCTGCCTCTAACGCTGCTCGCCGCAGAGCCGGATGACCAAATAATCATCGCTGAACTCGGCAGTAATAATCCCGGCGAAATCGCTCACTTAACCAAAATAGCTCAGCCGGATTTCGCAGTTGTAACAAATATTTATCCCGCGCATCTAACCGGCTTTGGTAATCTTAAAAATGTAAAAAAAGAAAAATTATCAATTGCAAACGGCCTGCAAAAAGACGGCGTGCTAATAATAAATGAGAACATAAAAACCAACATCGCAAATCGAATAGTAACTTTTGGAAAATCAAACAATTGCGATGTGAAAGCAGAAAATATTTGTTTAGACGGTTTACAAAGCCAATTTACAATCGATGGCGTTGAAATAGAATTGCCGCTCGCTGGAATTGGAAATATAGAAAATGCCCTTGCAGCCTGGACAGTCTGCAAAGAGCTTGGAATAAAAATAAATGATTTTGCAAATAAAATAAAAACGCTGCCAAGTATTTCAATGCGAGCCGAACCGATGCAA
>JAGLNB010000013.1 GCA_023139715.1 Planctomycetota bacterium
ATACCAATTCATCAGCACCGGCCTGAGAATATCTTGCACCAAGTTCGACAGGGTCGCCCGCATCACGAAGATTGAGAAAATTAACGCCTTTCACCACGCGATTATCTTTTACATCAAGGCAGGGAATAACTCGTTTGGTTAGCACAATTAAATTCCCTTCTCGCAAATTTTTGCAAAATTTTTCAAAACAGCAAGGCCAGCTTCGCCGCTTTTTTCAGGGTGAAACTGTGTTCCATAAATATTTGCTTTCTGCACTGAAGCAGGCAAATTAAATCCGTAATCAGTATAAGCAATTTTTGCCGACTCATCGGCAACATCAGCATAGAAAGAATGTGCGAAATAAAAATGTTTCTCTTTGCCAAGACCATTAAATAAATCCATATCTTTTGACGGCTTTACGAGATTCCAGCCCATATGCGGAATTATCTGTTCACTTGGAATTGGTACTACATTTCCGCTAATCAATCCCAATCCACTATGCTCGCCATATTCGCAGCTCTTATCAAATAACATCTGAAAGCCGACACAAATGCCAAGTAATGGCTTACCTTCCAGAGTAAGTTTTTTTATTAGCTCAGCAATAGAACCCAAAGCATTAACGGCATAGCCAAAAGCCGCCACTCCCGGCAAAACAATACCATCAGCAGATTTAATGACCTCCGGCGAGCAGCTAAGCTCGGCATCACAGCCAATATGCTCGAACGCATTACAAACGCTCTTAACATTTCCAACGTTGTAGTCGATAATAACTATCATAATTGAGTGTTGACTATATTATAAGAACTTCTTATCCTGTTTGGCGTATTAAAATCAGTAATGCAAATAATAAATGATAAATAAGGAATAGTAAATAATAATGTGTGGAATAGTAGCTTATCTTGGTGAAAAAGCGGCTCAGCCGATTCTTGTTGAAGGCCTCAAGCGTCTGGAATATCGCGGTTATGACTCAGCGGGCGTAGCAATCTTAAGCAACGGCTCAATGCGAATCGTAAAAACCAAAGGCAGAATAAAAGCCCTCGAAGGAATTCTCACTTCGCCCAACGAAAATGAAAAACTCGGCATAGGGCATACTCGCTGGGCTACGCACGGCAAACCAAACACTATCAATGCACATCCACATCAGGATTATACCGGCAAAATCGCTGTCGTCCACAACGGCATCATCGAAAACTACAGCACATTAAAAAAATGGCTGCAAACCGAAGGTGTCGAATTCGCCAGCGAAACTGATACGGAAATAATCGCAAATTTAATCGGCTACTTTTACACCAAGGGCAACAAAACCGAAGAAAATAATGGGCAGAGCAAATTTGAATGGGCTGTGCAAAGAGCACTTCACGAAGTACACGGCACTTATGGATTGGCAATTGTCTGTTCGGATGAGCCGGAAATGCTAATAGGAGCAAAAAAAGGCAGCCCCTTAATACTCGGCGTAGGCGATGATGAATATATTCTTGCTTCCGATGCAGCCGCTGTGGTCGAACATACAACACAGGCAATATATCTTTCCGACAATGAAATGGTTACCATTAGCCCGAAGGGATTTCACACAAAAACCGTCAACAATGTTGCGGTTAGCAAGGATCTAAAAGAAATCGAGTTTTCTCTCGAGCAAATTGAACTCGGCAAGTTTAAACATCATATGCTAAAGGAAATTTTTGAGCAGCCGGAAGCGATTAGCACCTGTATGCGAGGCCGAATTGACATAGAAAATAATAAAATAAAACTTGGCGGAATTGCTTCACATTTGCGAGAGATGACCCGCACCAAACATCTCATAATAACCGCATGCGGAACCGCATTTCACGCCGGTCTGGTTGGTGAATTCTTATTTGAACAATTGGCACGAATACCAACCGAAACCGAATACGCCAGCGAATTTCGATATCGCAATCCAATCATAGAAGATGGAACCGTTGTTATATCGATAAGCCAGTCAGGAGAAACGGCTGACACACTTGCAGCAATTGGCCAAGCCAAGGAACGCGGTGCGAATGTACTCGGCATTGTCAACGTTGTCGGCTCCTCCATCGCAAGAGCAACCGATGCAGGAATATATCTGCACGTCGGCCCTGAAATCGGTGTAGCAAGCACAAAAGCATTTACAGCTCAGGTTACAGTATTAACTATGCTCGCAATCGAACTCGGCAGAAGAAAACTCATAAGCAGCGCCCAGGCAAACAGCTATATTCGCGAACTCTCGCAAATACCAGATAAAATAAGCCGTATTCTAAAACAATCCGAACACATAAAAGAAATCGCCGCAGCAAATATTGACAAAAATAACTGGCTCTTCCTCGGTCGCGGATTCAATTATCCTGTAGCTCTCGAAGGTGCTTTGAAGCTAAAGGAAATCAGCTACATTCACGCAGAAGGCCTGCCCGCAGCAGAAATGAAACACGGCCCAATTGCCCTAATCGTTGACGAAATGCCAGCTGTTTTTATTGCAACCGCCGGGCCACAATACGATAAAATTATGGGCAACATAGCTGAGGTCAAAGCTCGCGGCGGAAAAGTCATAGCCGTTGCAACAGAGGGCGACGAGAATATAAAACAGCACGCCGACCATTTAATCACAGTGCCTGATGTTCCAGAATTACTGCAACCATTGCTGACTGTTGTGCCACTGCAATTGCTGGCCTATCACGCAGCGGTTCTGCGCGGCCACGATGTGGATAAACCGCGTAACCTCGCAAAAAGCGTTACAGTTCAATAAAATAACAAATAAAATCCACCCACAATTTGAAATCCAAATCGGTATTACTCTATGATTAAACTTAAAACATTTCGATATGGTTTTACGCCGTTAGAAATAAAGATTTTGAATCGGGCAAATAACCATAAGAGTAAAAAATTTCTAACGGGGTTTACGCTTATTGAATTGCTAATTGTGATAGGCATTATAGCTCTTTTGCTGGCGATACTTCTGCCGTCATTTGGCAAAGCTAAATCTATGGCTATGCGGCTGAAATGTGCACACAATTTGAAACAAATCAATGTAGCTGTATCTCTCTATCTCGGAGACAATGAAGATACATATCCTTGTGTCGACGACCCTATCTCAACAGACCCTTTTTACTGTTTGTGGATGGGACGCGGCTGGCGTTCGTTTGTTGAACCCTATTTTGGCGGAAATATAGATGCGAATAATCCCTCGGTTTTGTTTTGTCCGCAGGACAAAAGCGAAGATTACGAATCCACGAGCTATTCTTATTCGATGGCTTTTTATCATAGTTCAGAGCAGATTGATGCGATGAACTACACTGAAAAGCACGATGAGCAATTTGGCAGTCTCGTACCATCGATGCCGCAACGATACTTCAATGTAGCTAAGCCATCTGGGAAAATACTTATCGGAGAATGGGATAGTAATCATATACGTATAGATGAAGACGCAAGATGGTGGCACAGAGGGTGGTGGAGCTGGGAAGGCAGTCGAAATTATTTGTTTGCTGATGGACAGGTGCAGTATATTCCAGCAGAAAAAATCCGCCCTGCCCAAGACGGCTGTCCGAACCCCAATGTGACAGTTGGGGGGATTAAAGGCAGCGATTACCCTTAAGTCGGCCATCGCTATGCCTAAATCGGGGTGATAGGATTCGAACCTACGGCCTCCTGGTCCCAAACCAGGCGCTCTAGCCAAGCTGAGCTACACCCCGAAAAACGTATTCTACAGAAAACAGCAGCCAAATGCAATAAAATCATATCCCATTTCTTCAGCAAAAAGGAAAACTGTTCTAAAATCCACAATTCACCAGCTGTCAATTTGCGCAAACAATGCTGGAAAAATAGCTTGCATATTCATAAGTCCCAATATACAATTTTTGCGTGGAAGTTGCTTTTTTTGGCAGAAATAAATAATGAATCCAAAAGCCATGACCTTAAAAGCTAATAAACAATTACTGTTGCCTGCCTTTGTAATACTCGGCTCACTGTGTTTATTTCTCGCTGGAAGCAAAAGTGGTTCACAGATAAATGAGCAATCACAAGCAGGTATTCAAAATGGAATGTTGGTAATACCGGTTCAGCTCGAACGCGATGGCTACGGTTTGGCGATGATTGATACTGTCAATGAGACATTATTGGTATATCAATTGAGCAGTCGCGGCTCGGCGCACAACCGGCTAAAATTATTGGCCGCAAGAAGTTTCAAGTATGACCGGATGCTGCAGCAGTACAACACAGCTGAGCCAAAACCGCAGCAAGTTAAAATGCTGCTGGAAAATATGGGACAGCAACAAATTGAAATAGATGAAGATGATATGCAGGACCCAAATTTTATACTAAAGACCGCAGAGCCAATCAATACGGAAATAGAAAAGTAAAATAAAAAATTAATAAGTTGCAGGAGAATAAATAATAATGGCCGGTATGTTCTATTCACTCCAGGAAGCTGCAAAAAAACTCAATAAAACACAAGAGCAGGTAAAGGAACTCGTAAAAGAAGGAAAACTGCGTGAATTCCGTGACGGCTCCAATCTGCTGTTCAAAATCGATGAAGTAGATTCATTGGCCTCTGGTACAGCTATTCTGGAATCAGAAGAAACCCGTCTCGAAGAAGAATCCCCGAAAGACGAAGGGGAACTTCTGCTTGAGACAAATGAAGATGAAGATACAGCGGCAGGGAGCGAATTGACAAACGCCGATACTGCCGCAGGTGCCGATGGAATCGATATTCTTGAAGAAACCGAAAGCAGCTTCAATCTCGGAGATGATACCATAAGTGCAGATAAAGCCGAAACAGGTGAGGCATCCTTGGAAGAAATAGAAGATGATGTAAATCTCGACACTTTCGGAAGCGGTTCCGGCCTGTTAGACCTTTCTCTGCAAGCTGACGATACTTCGCTGGGCGGAATTCTCGATGAAATTTATACACCCGAAGAAAACAATGGTCAACTGGCAGATGAAACTCCCGGCTCTGGCTCAACAATGAGTATGGCAACAGGAACCGGCCAAATGCTTTCGGAAGAAGATTTTGGTCTATCGCAATCGGCTCCGCAAGCAGCTGCGGTAGTTCAAACATACACGGAATCACAACCAGACGCATTAAGTAATGCTCTTGGAGTTATGTTGTTTTTGCCGTTGCTCGCTGTCATTTATACATCTGTGGTAGTAGTGGCTGGCCTAAATGGAACAATGCCCGCAATTCTTGAAAAATCACAGGACATAATCTGGTACATTGCAGCTGGAGCAGTAGTAGTAGCCATCCTAATAGTTGCAGCAGCTTCACTGCTAAGTGGCGATTCAGGAAAAACACGTAAACCTAAAAAAACCAAGCAACAACCCCAGCCATCAGAAGATATACCGGATATGTCCTAATAAAATCCGATTGGCTGCTGAGGCAATACATAAAAATTTATTTTGTAAACAGATAAAATTCTTTATCGAGCAGTTTTGTGTATTTGCCGGGCTCGCTACTACCGATTGCGTTGCCGTCAAATTTAATTACCGGAACAACCGCCTTGGTGGTTACAGCTATGAAAAGTTCGTCCGCACAAATCGCCTGAGTTGGGGTAAATGATTCCTCTTTCAGTTTCAAACCAATTTTTTTAGCCGCTTTAATAACAAATCCGCGAGTAACAGAAGGTAAAATATTTCCAGCCAGTGGCGTGGTTTGCAGCATTTTCCCAAATAATGCAAAAAAGGAAGAAGCCGCACCTTCAGTTATAAAACCGGACTCATTAACAAGTATCGCTTCATCACAACCCCTCTTGGCTGCATCACGGCGAGCAAGAACATTAGCCAGCAGATTCAGCGATTTTATATCGCATCTCTTCCACCGCAAATCGGGATGAGTCGAAACGGCAATGCCATTTCTTTTTGTTTTGGAATCATCAGCTAATTCTGTAATGGTTAGAAAAAAATTCGGCTTTAATTCGGCATCACAAATATGATTTCGCTGCGCCGAACCACGAGTAATATGAAAATATATTTTAGCATTGGCAATATGGCTTTTCTCAAAAGCCATCAAAATGCGTGAGCGAATCGTATCAATATTCACTCCTTCTATTTCAATAGCGGTCAAACCATTGAAAAACCTGTGTAAATGTTCGTCCATCGCAAATATTTTGCCATCGTAACTGCGAAGCACCTCATAAATCCCATCGCCAAAATATAGCCCACGGTCGAAATAAACCGGCTCAAGCTCCTCAATCGGCAAAATTTTATCATCTATCATAGCTATCTGCATAGGACTACTCCTAAAACCGCATAAAATCAGGACACAAAAATATAGGATAATTTGCTTTACAACAAAAAGCCAAACGTATAGAATACCAGGTTCTTTTGAATCTTTAAATACAGAAATTGGGAGTTTTTTGAATGTATGCAGTAATTGAACAAGGCGGAAAACAATATAAGGTTGCACAGGGTGATTGCTTAAACATCGAATTAGATGAAGTTTCTCCAGATGCCACAACAATCGAGTTAAACAAGGTTCTGCTGGTCAGTGATGGCAAAGAGACCAAAATAGGCACGCCTTTTCTTGATAATGCAAAGGTAATTGCTTCATTCAAAACCACCGCAGAAGAGGCACTTGTTAAAGGCGAAAAACTATATCCTATTCATTTCCGCAGACGCAAGAACAGCAGAACAAGAATCGGACATCGCCAGAAATATCTACAGATAACCATCGACAAAATCGAATCATAGACGTAGTAATTCAAGATGCCGTATATCTTAGTAAAAAAAGGATAGTGGGATTACTCCGCTTTTAATTGGCGATTCATCAATTCAGATATGGCTGTTTTAACCGATTTGTCTTCGAAAATAACTTCATAAACCGCTTGGGTAATTGGCATTTCAATTTCACATTTTTGGCCAAGAGCAGCCGCTGATTCACAGGTAGCAATACCTTCAACTACTGACTCATTAGCCATTCGAGCTTGCTTTACGCTTTGGCCTTTTCCTATTCGCTCGCCAAATGAACGATTCCTGCCTTTTGGCGAAACACATGTTGTTACCAAATCGCCAAGCCCTGTAAGGCCGGCAAAGGTTTGTGTCTTTGCGCCGCAGGCAACGCCAAGCCGAGTTATTTCGGCAAGACCCCTGCTCAAAAGAGCTGCCTTTGCATTATCTCCTGCACCTATGCCATCGATAATCCCAGCAGCAATCGCAATAACATTCTTCATAGCTCCTGCCAATTCAACGCCAACCACATCTGTATTCGTATAGACGCGCAGCCAATCAGCGTTGAAAGTATACTGCATTTTTTTTGCTAATTCATCATCTTCAGCTGCGATACAAGCCACTGCCGGCAATCTTTTTGCTAATTCATCTGCGATAGTAGGCCCGGATAGAACAGCAGTTTTAAGTTTTTTGCCCAACACATCAGCAAGAATTTGAGTTGGACGAAGAAGTGTATTATTTTCAATGCCTTTTGCTATTGAGACAATAGGCACGTTTTGGGGAATATATTTTTTTAATCTTTCCCAGACGCTTCGCATAAATTGGCACGGCGCAGCTGAAACAATCAAATCAGCATCAGCCATTATCTTTTCATCAGATGGTTCAAAAACCAGAGAGGCCGGCATTTTATAGCCGGGCAGAAATTTTTTGTTTTCCCCTGCCAGCTGAATCTGTTTCAGCTGCTCGCCGTCATAGCCCCACATTTTTATTTGACTATCCGCCTGTTGCTTTTCACACAGCAGCATTGCCAAAACAGAGGCCATTGCTCCATCACCGATTATCGAAATATTTTTAAACATATTTTGCATTATAATATGATGCTTTATGTATTTACAATTTCTATTTTTTCAGGGCGGAATCGTTTAAGCTCAGGTAGTAGTTTTTGGCTGAGCCGAGCTTCAATAATAACAGAGTCATCATTATATTGCTCCTGCAAAATCTGGCTATTCGCTCTCAAAAAACTCTGAACTTTGCCGTTTGATTGGTTTACCGTAATACGCAATAAAAGTTCATCGCCGTTATATTCTGCCAACACCGCTTTACTTAATTGCTCCAGGCCAAAACCGGTATTAGCTGAAATACACACCGCGTCAGGAAACATTGTTTGCAGTGTTTCAAGGTCGCTGATTTGGCTGACTATATCAACTTTGTTGAGAACTATCAAAGTCGAACTTTTGCCGCAACCAATCTTTTTTAAAACACCTTTAACTGCAACAATCTGCTCGGCTGCCTGAGCATCCGAAGAATCCACAACATGCAAAAGTAAATCAGCATTAACAGCTTCTTCAAGCGTGGCCTTAAACGAGGCAACCAGCTGATGCGGCAAATTCTTTACAAAACCAACTGTATCACTCAAAAGCACTTCTGCTCCACCGCCCAAAAACCATTTTTTTGTTCGCGTGTCGAGAGTAGCAAACAATCTATCTTCAACGAAAACATCTGAGTCAGTGAGAATATTCAAAAGTGTACTCTTGCCTGCGTTTGTATAGCCGACAAGACAAATCTTGAACAGATCTTTTCTGCCGACGATTTCACGAATTTTTCGTTTATCGATTGCCGCAAGCTGGCGTTTTAGCTCTGTAATTTTCTTCTTTACCAGCCGCCGGTCGATTTCAAGTTGCTGCTCTCCCATACCTCTTGTCCCAATTCCGCCGACAGCACCGGCAGCTGTTCCACCTCCGGCTCCGGCCACACTATCTAAGTGCGACCACATCCGTGTCAATCGAGGATAAGTATATTCCAATTGGGCTACTTCGACCTGTAATTTGGCTTGTTTTGTTTTAGCCCTTGTAGCAAAAATATCGAGTATCAATTCACTTCTATCGAGGACTTTGATTTCAATAATCTCTTCAAGCTCACGGATTTGGCCGGGCGAAAGACTATTATCAAATATAACAACATCAGCAGAAAATCGTTTGACTCTATCTGCAAGCTGAGCTGCCTTGCCCTTGCCTATGTAGGTAGCCGGACTTATTCTGCGAACCTTCTGGGGAAATCTATCTACGACAATTGCGCCAGCACTTTCAGCCAAAGCGGACAGCTCTACCAAATCAGGTTCATTAGCCTGATTGCGAAGAAAAGCCGCCACTAAAATAGCTCGTTCTTTTTTAACTTTTAACGTCTGACGAAACTTTTCCAATTAAGAACACCTGAATTATTATAAATGATAAATTTAACTATTTAAGACAGCCGTTATTTTTTCGAGGCACGTGAACGTCGAACTGTTGGCTTTGATTTGGTAGTTTTTTTTGAGCCCTTTTCCAAAATTTTCATTGCCTTATTAACATCAGCAACTTTCAAAACGCCTGTTGTTCGTCCTCCCTTTGCCCCTGCAGTGCAATACGCATACGAAATATTGATGTGGTTCTTCGCCAGCTTCTCGGCAACCTCGGCTAATGCCCCTGAAGTATTAGCGAGATTCAAACACAAAACATCGGTCTCGTTGCAGGCCATATTCAACTCAGAGAGAACCTTCTTTGCATTTGTGGGCGAAGCAAAAATCACCCTCATAACACCATGCTCTACCGAGTCCATCATCGTCATAGCTATTACGTTAATTTTTGCTCTCGCAAATTCGCTAAGTATATGACCAAGCACTCCCGGTTTATTAACCATAAAAATAGAAAACTGTTTTGCAATATACATATCCAACCCCTTCCAATAAGGCGTAAATCAATTTGAAGCTATAGCTTCAACAGCACTTTTTCTATCTGGAAAAAACCTGAAAATTCTGTCAAGATTAGTTATCTTAAAAACCCTGTGTAATTGTGGGTCTATCGAGCTAATCACAACCTGTCCCTGACGCTCTTCCAATCGAGAGCGAATGTCAAGAATCACTCCGAGAACCTGAGATGAGAAAAATTTAACCTGTCCAAAATCAAATACCATTTTATTGATATTATTTTCCTCGATAAAGGTTTTAATCTGCTGGGAAACTGCGGCTATTTTTTCCGTATCACTTATAGAAGTAGCATTAAAAATTACTACCGCAACATCCGCTTCGCAGGTTATTTCAACACTGATTTTCTCATCCATAATACATTTCCAGTCAGAAATAAATTTTAATCGCTGAAATCATCGACTCTTTTGTATATTTTCGCCTACTTTTGCACATTTATCAATACTTGTTATGAATCTTTATTTGAAGAAGGCAATTATCTCAGCACTTCCAACAAGCAACAAAATGCTCACTATTGCCGTTTTTGGGCTCAAGAGGCGGCATTTTTTCCAAACATTTGCTATTTGCTAAAGAGCATCTCGAATAAAATGGACATCCGCCCTGCTGATTTTGGCAGCTTGAAACTTC
>JAGLNB010000130.1 GCA_023139715.1 Planctomycetota bacterium
TGAAACGCTCTTTGACAATGTCAATTGTTTCTAACAGCTGCTTTAATCCCTCAAGGGCATAATAATGAGTTTGAACCGGAATTATAATATCGGAACTTGCCACAAGGGCATTTAATGTAAGCAAGCTAAGAGATGGCGAGCAGTCAATAATACAAAAATCGTAATTGCCGCCGACAAATGCCAGCTGCTGGCTTAATGTATATTCTCTGCCTTGCAGCATTGTCAAATTGGAATCCACGCCGCTGAGCAGGACATTGCTCGGAGCTAAATCCAGTCCGTCAATTCGGCAGGGGATTATTATTTCAGAAATTGAAGTTTGATTATCGCACATGGCATCGTAAATGGTTTTCTCCATGTGTTCCGGCTCAAAACCAAGCCCTAAAGTTGTATGTCCCTGCGGGTCAAGGTCAACTATTAAAACCTGTTTGCCAGCCATAGCTAGAGCGGAGGCGACATTTACAGCTGTGGTTGTTTTGCCGCAGCCGCCTTTCTGATTTGCTATAGCTATTGTTCTCATAATTTTGTATCCAATAATTTTTGTGCAGCAGGTGCTAACTGCAATGCGGCTTTCTTACAAAAACTGATAATTCCATCTCTATTAGCGGCTGCGATTTATCATTGTCTTTCTGTGTTATTTTGAATTCATCTACAAAAATAATCGGACGATGCCGTTCAAGAGAATTCAGAAAAGCAGCACACTGATTAAAACTGGCATTAAAACTTACGCTTATTTGAGTTTCATTTATGTAGTCATAGTCTTGCGATTGCGACTGCTGATATTTGTTTTTGAATTTAATTTTGAATGAAGATGCCAGATTTTCAGTGGCGATTTTGCCTATGTCAAAAGTCAGATTAGCTGAGTCTTCAAAATCGATTACAAAATCTGTCAGTTTGCTGCGCAACTGCTCAATTTGTCCGCTGAGCCGGTCTTTGTTGCTCTGTAGAGTAGCGCTTATGGCGTATTCATAATCTTCTTTTTGTTTGACAAGTCGGTTTTCGATGGCCTTTTTCTGTTTTTTCTGCGGAGACAGCATAGTTGTGTAGCCGAACAGCAGTAGCACGAAGCCGCCGCACCATATCATAGCTATTGTAGTAATATATTTTTTGAAAGCTGATTTTGTCATTTTCCGCTTCGCTCCTGCGTTACAGTTCTGATTTGAAAACACAGTTTATTTCATAAAAAACAACATCTTTTTCCCTGTAATTTTCAACCTGCTGAGACACCTGCACAGTTTTAAGCTTTGAACCAAGATTTTCAGGCAGCATGAGTTGCTGGCGAAAATCACGCACTTCTTTGGCACTGTCGTATTTGGCGTTGGCCATTATTTTCATATAAAGTGTTCGCATCGGAACCGAGACAGAAATCATTTCGTCGAAATTCTTTTTGCTCGGAACCTTTTTATTTACAAATTCCTGCTTGACCGAAAGTGCGGTCAATACAACTGAATTCGGCAGATTCTTTACAATCGTTTCAAGGACAGGCGACCACTGCATGTGGTTGGCAATGGCCAAAGAAACATCTGAAAGGCAGCCGTTTATAGTTTCTTTCTCATTTTCGAGCGACCTTTGCAGATTCACCGCTTCGGCTAATTTATTTGTATTTGATTCACAATTTCTTATCTCATGAGTTTGCACAGAGATGATGATTGTAGTGCGGAGATAATAGCCGAACATAATTATTGCAATGAGCAGCGGGACGATAAAAGCAATCGCCATGACAGCAATGCTCTCAGGCCGACTCTTTATCGGAATGCCCTGTCCCTTTAATAAATCTATTTTGAACATAGTTTGATTTTCCATTTTATGTCCTGTTAGATGCCCCTCATAGCAAGCCCGGCTGCAACCGCCAAAGCCGGCCCGTTTTCATTTAAAATTTCCGCAAGGTCTATTTGTTTTGCGGATTCATCACACGCCATTTCATCAAAAGGATTCCAGAGCACCGCTGCTGTAGGAAGCTGCTCATTGAGTATTTCAACGAAACCTTCAACCAGTGCAAAGCCGCCACAAACAACTATTTCATCAATAACAGCCGACTGCTCCTGGGCAGTGTAATATCTTAGAGTTTCCGTAACACCCACAACGAGTTTGCGACAGGCATCTTCAAGCAGTTTCGGATTCGGTGCTTTATGCTTTATGTCTAGTTTTTCATAACCGGTTTCAGCTATGGCATATTCGCCGTGCTTGGCAATTTCTTTTATAATATCTTGTCCGGCGTACGACAAATCGCGAACGAAAGGAAGGCCATTGTCACCCATAATCACCAGGTTCGTAAAAGAATTTCCAACGTTCAAAATAGCCGTTGTTTGTCCCTTCTGGAATTTGTTATGTCCACCGAAATAGTTTAAAAGAGCCAATCCGTCAACGTCCATCATAACTGTGCTAAGCGAAGTGTTTTTAACGAGACGTGTTTTTTTATCTATAATTTTATTTGTAGCTGCAACCATAACACCGCGAATGTTATTTTTGTCGTCGCTTGGCACCACCTGATAATCAACAACACCTTCATCAACATTGAAAGGGCAGACCTGCTTGGCTTCCATTAGAGTTGCTCCAGCTATTTCATCATTTGCGAGAGCTGGGAATTTGAAACGGCGAACTGCAACTTCCGGCCCGCATACACTGCAAACCACAAACGGCGTTTGAATACCTGTAGCCAAAAGACAATCGCGAATGGCTTTGGCTGTGTTTATTTCATGATGAGCTTTTTCATTTTCAGCTGCCTCAATAATATCAACAATGCCAGCGGCACTGACAGTCCAATGCGAATTATTTTTGCTGAGCTGGACCATCTTTACCGAAGACGTACCAATGTCGAGGCCAAAGACTTCATTGTGGTCGATTTGAAGCAACTTTTTCCAATTCAAAGCCATTTTGTATCTCACATATTACAATAGTTTTTCGTTTAAACCTACTTCTTGCGGCATCTATGCGTATGTCGGCTTAAAAAAGGAGATGTTTAATCTTAAAATTATGATGTGCAGCAGCGAAATAGTGGTTGTGTGCTTTTATTGCATATAGCCCTATAAAAAACAGGCAACTGTTCGTTTAAGCGGCTTTTTGGAAACAGGAATAATTTATTGCGGGAAAAAATAGAAATGTTTTTGAAACATTATCGGGCTTTTTTGGGTGTTACAAACGTTGCATAGCTTACGATGAACTCATTAAAATTCTGACCAGGACAGGACGGTTGGTTCGGGCGGGTCTGGAAATGTGAGCAAATTGCCGAAGGCAGCATCTATAGCGTCCTGGTCGAAGTTTATGTCCGCTGTTCCGGTAACAGTAGTATCCACACTGATATCGCCTTCTACAAATATCGAGCCGTTAATTTCTATGTTGCCGCTTATAAATAATTCTCCTATAACCCAAATTACCCCGTTAAATACACCGCCGGCCATATCTAAATCGCCGTTAACCACCATGATGCCGCTACCCACCCAGCTGCTGGTTTTTGTTATTTTGAACTGGTTGTTATCGTCAATCCAGGTGATTTGCTCAACAGGTGTTTCGTTGTGGGGAGGATTATTATAGTCATACGTAGCATAATTTCGCATTTCTGCTTTTGTTATGCCAAAGACATCTTCAAAGTTGGGAGTAGTGAATTCCACTGTATTGCCGTCGACGACCGCAGCTCCTTTAATATCTAAATGGCCACTTGTCATCATAACGTTGGTTGCATTTGCTCCGATGGTAACTCTGACTTTTCGTGTTGTTGCATCAACAGTGCCGGTGGATTCAAGAGTCCATCTGTATGCAGAAATAGGTGTGATGGTTACGCTATAGTCGCCACTTCCAAGTGTTCCGGTGAGTGGATTTGTCGGCGGCATTACTGGCAAATAACTAATCGCCATATTCAATCCGGCCTCGGCAATCCAGAATGCCTGCGTTGATTTTGTTGCCTTGGCTGTCTCCATTGTATCCGTTCCGCTTTGACTAAGCAGTCCAACGCCAAGTATGCTAATAACCACAAATATTATGATTACAAAGCTAAGTATAAAGCCGCTTCTGTTCGCCGCCGCCTTTTTTTGAGGGCTTCTGCTGATATGGAATTGTGTTTTCATGAGTTAGTTCCTGAAAGCAGATACTACATTAGTCAATGTAATTTCATTGCCGTTTGAGTCTTGCAGTTCCAGCACTATCGATATGCCTGCTCCCGTTGCCAGGTTTGTAACGGTAAAAGTTTTCAGACGACCGTTATCAACAATAGCAAGCTCGTCCCCGCTAACATCGGTATCGGGATCATAAAGAAGACACGAGTTACTGACTCTAAATTCCGATGGCGGATTGGTCAGAATGGCCAGTTGTGTCGCTGTTTGTCCCGTAAGCGGAACAGTAACATTGCCTGCTGACGTTGCTCGTATAGATCGCGACAGTCGTGACATAGCAAGTGTTGCATCACGGTGTAATTCAAGAGTAACGATATTTTTGCTCCAACTTGAATTGGCATTGACCAGCGTAATTCCAGCTGTAATAGCCAACACGCAGGCGGCTGCCGCTGCAATCATTAGTTCCACTATTGTAAAACCAGCGCTATGTTTTGCTTTGTTCATTTTCTATCACAGAATCTACGGGAAACAAAATGTATCAAGTGTTATTGTAGTACTTATAGCTTCACGGTAGCCCGTATTCACTGTTATTCGGATATAGTCGTAGGAGTTGAAGCCCCCGTCAATATCCATATACCTGACGGTGGTTACAATTGGCAGGGTTTTACCATTTATAGTTTTCGTTTCGCTCGGGTCGCTGTCGGTTTTTGTCCAGCTTCCGATTTGTCCTGACAGGTAATGAATATCGTAATCATCATTAACAGGCGTTATGTTACCATACTGCGATGCACGAATTTCTTCCAATCGGCTGTTGGCGGTTTCCAGAGCAACCCTTTTGTCGCCCTGGAAGATTAGTCCCACCTGACTGTGATAGATGAATGCTACACCGCCTATTGCTACGACTGTCAGGATAACGATGGCTATCAGCACTTCCACAAGCGTGAAGCCACAGGCGGTTTTTGGCCGTTTGACAGTCATTATATTGTGCCCTCCATTTTCTTACTTTTGCGTTTCGAGAGCGTATGAATTTACCATTCACAAACCTTCTACATCTGCCTGCCGTATTACCTCCTCAACAGGCAGAGCTTTTACAGCGGACATTATTACGCCGCTTGCTGAACCGCAAAAGTTATACTGATTGATTTATAATCAGTTAAATTACAGCTTATTGCCAGGCGACAGGGCCACTGTCAGTTACAGTATATGTCATCGTCGCAGGTGTAGTCGGTTCGGCACGGGTGCCTTCGGCTGAAGCTGCTGTAACGGTAATGACAAAATCAAGACCAGCGGCATCATAGGCGGCTCCGGAAACCACATAGCATGCATCCGAAAAATACGTTCCATCGAGATCCATGTTAGCAAGACCAAGAGCTGCGTTACCTGTGGTCAGTGAGCCATTGACGCTGGCACCTTGAAAGCCGGCAGTTCCATTTGTAATTCCTTTTTCAGCTGCATAAGCGCGAATACCGGTTGCGATACTGCCGGCAGCAGCATTGGCTTCCGACCACTTTGCTGAATCAATTCGGCCACGCATAATCGGCACTGCTACTGAGGCCAGGATACCGACGATGAGTATAACCACCATCAATTCTACTAATGTAAAACCTTTTTTGCTTCTCATTTTACTATCTCCTTAAAAAAGCGTTAAAATTCTCATTTATCCTGTGAGTACATAACACATCTCGTACCCACCCAAGCCGCAATCGACAAGATTTGACAGCGACTTTACGAACTTTATATTTCAATTTTACATCTATACATTTAAACCATACATTTAAACTCTGCATTTGCCAAAATATAGATAGTTAACTTTATGTATTTGACATTGAGAAAATCGGCAGATACAAAGCCAATACAACTATCAATACAATTCCACCTACGAGTACAATCATTATCGGCTCCAAAAGAGCCATAAGCGTGTCGATTGAAGAATTAACTTTTCGCTCATAATAATCAGCTGTTCTATCGAGAACTTTTGCCAAAGAGCCGCTCTCTTCGCCGACCTGTATCATCTTGATTACCATATTTGGAAAAAATTTAGCTGAAGACATACTGATTGAAATATTTGAGCCCTCAATAATGTGGTCTCTCGTCTGTGTTATAGCTTTTTTGGTAATGTCGTTACTGGTCATTGTTGAAAGAATCTCAAAAACCTCCAGCACCGAAACGCCAGCTGAAAGCAGCGTAGCCATTGTTCTGCAAAACATCGCTATAAATGCCTGGTTTAATATTTTGCCGAGCAGCGGCAAAAAGAATACAGCTTTACTAAACAACAAATGACCTTTTTTAGTTTTTGTGTAAGCCAGTGTGGCAGAAATAACAATCAGAGCGACCGCCCCGATAATATAAAGAAGATTGTTTTTAAGTATGTCGTAGAAATTCATAAAGGCCTGCGTAAAGGCGGGCATTTCCATATCCATCTGGTCGAAAATTGCCTTAAAACGCGGAACAAGAAAGGCCATTATAAATATGACCAGCAGCGTAACAAATCCCAGAACAAAGCAGGGATAGGCCATAGCACCTTTGACTTTTTTGCCGAGTTTATCTTTATCGTCAAAATATTCAGCCAGCCGGTGAAGGGCAAGCGATAGATTACCACCGGTTTCTCCGGCGAGTATTATTGCACGTGAAAGCGCATTGAAAACTTTTGGGAAATCGGAAAGGCCGTCAGAGAGCGTTTCGCCTCGCTCCATTTTTTTCAGAACTTTCCGCAAAACGTGCTGCAGATGCGGATTTTCTATGTCTTCAGTGATTGTATCAAGAGCTGTTGTGATAGCTATTCCGCCTTCAACCATTGTAGTCAGCTGCCAGCAAATCGCAGCCAGGTCCGATGATTTTATGCGTTTTGTGTTCTCGGAAAGCCCGGCTTTCTTGACTTGTATGCTCATTTCCTCAACGGAAATCGGGGT